>DASCOS010000014.1 GCA_036012125.1 Vicinamibacterales bacterium
GCCGATCATTGGGGTGTCAGCGTCGAATCGTCGGGTTTCGAGCAAGGGTTTCAGAGTTTCGCCTTTCATCCGCAGTTTAACGACCTAGGAACTCCCGGCTTTGGGAAGTTCTACACGCTCACAGACACCCGTGATACGAGGCCGCCGGCCGACTTCGCATCAGGCGGCGACAGTAACTCGCACGACACGGTCCTGCTCGAGTGGACGGCTGAGCATCCTGAGGCCGCGACCTACGATGGCGGTTCGCCACGCGAACTAGTCCGGCTCGAGCAACCCTTTGATATCCACAATGGCGGCCAGCTCGCCTTTCATCCGCTCACGTCGCCTGGCGACGCCGAATTCGGCCTGCTCTACATGGGCGCGGGCGATGGTGGTGGTAGCGATCAGCTCTTCCTTGCACAGAACCTCGGCTCCGCGTTCGGGAAGATTCTGCGTCTCGACCCGCTAGGCTCCAACAGCGCCAACGGCGAGTACGGCATTCCCGCTGACAATCCGTTTGCGAACGATGGCGACCCGGACACACTCGGGGAAATCTACGCCTTGGGCATGCGCAATCCCCAACGCTTTGCCTGGGACTCGACCACCGGCAACATGTTTGTTGCCGACATCGGCGAGAACGTCGTGGAAGAGGTCAGCCTCGTGACGGCTGGCGCCAACCTCGGCTGGAGCGACTGGGAGGGCAGTTTCGCGGTCAGGAGTGGCCGTCGTCATGTCAGTCTCGCCAACCCACGTGGCGATCCTCAGATGACGTATCCCGTCGTCGAATACGGGCAACTTGACCCACTTCTGCAGCCCGGCTCCGCGGTGACAGGTGTCTATGTCTACCGCGCGATTGCGATCCCCCAGCTCGCAAACCTGGTGCTGTTTGGTGACAATCCCAGCGGCGAGGTCTTTGCCTTTTCTGCTGACAACCTTCCTGCGGGTGGCCAGGAGGCAATTCGGCGCATTCTGTTCAACAACGGTAATGGGCCAAAGACGGTGCTCCAGTTGATTCAGGAAAAAAACACCGCTGACGGGCAGGGGGTGGCGACTCGCGCTGACCTGCGCCTCGGTCTCGGCCCCAACGACCAGGTCTTTGTGCTAAACAAACGCGACGGCACCATCCGTCTGCTTGTTGCTGTGCGCTGAGTTTTTTGGACAACGTGCCACACGGAGGCCTGAAGGGACGGCGTTAGAAGAACTGTGCTGATCAACCAACCAAAACATGAAACGAGATAACACCCATGACCCAGACTAAGCTTCCGAAGCTGATGAAGCCGTGCGGGGCCGGACGCCGGACATTCCTCGCGTCCATGGCGGCTACGCCTGCGCTGTTGTCGTTCGATGCGTGCGCGCAGGTGCCACACGCACCAGTGGAGCGCGACGGCGACGTGCACTCGTCGTTCGACCCGTGGGTCGAAGTACACGCCGCGAATCTTCGGCACAACATTGGCGCAATCAGTGAACGAGTCGGCGGCCGGCCGATCATGGCAGTCATCAAGAACGACGGCTACGGACTTGGCATCGTCAATGTCGGGCGGACGTTAGATGCGCTTGAAGCGGTCTTTGGGCTGGCGGTTGTAAAGCTGAACGAAGCAGTGGTGCTTCGGGAGGGAGGCGTGCGGAAGCCCGTGTTGCTGATGGGGCCGTTCGGTGAGTCAGATCTCGAGGAAGCGGTGGCGCGCGACATCACGCCGATGGTATACACGCCGATCGGCGATATGCTCGACCGGGTTGCTGCGAAGCTTGGCAAGACAATTCCGATTCAAATCTGCCTGGATACCGGCATGGGCCGTGTCGGCGTGCCGGTCCGCGATGCCGCGGTACTTATCCGCGATCTGGCCGGTCGGCCAGCGGTGCAGATCCAAGGACTCCAGACGACGCTGTCTGAGGACCCGGAGCTTGAACCGCTGCAGGTTCAGCGTCTTCAGGAGGTCGGCGCCACGGTACGGGGCGAAGGGCTGGATATTGGCCGCTTGCACGCCGCGTCCAGTTACGCACTGTTCGAGCATCCGGAAGCGTTTCTCGACATGGTCCGGGTCGGGATGGCGATCTACGGGATCTATCCTGAACCTAGGTTTAACGAAATGGGCGTACTCGATCTCCGACCCGCTGTGGCACTGCGCGGCGGTGTAGCCTACGTCAAGCAACTCAGGCGCGGGGAGACCGCCGGCTACGGCCGAGCCTACGTGGCGGAGAGCGACGTCTGGATTGCCACCCTGCCGATTGGACACGGCGACGGGCTTCCGCGCGCGGCGGCGCAAGGCGGTCTGGTGACGATCGGCGGGGCGCGCTATCCGATCATCGCGGCCATTTCGGCAAGCCACACCATGGTAGAACTCGGCCAGGAGACGCAGGTCCACGCTGGCGACCAAGCGACAGTGTTCGACTGGGAGGAGGGTTCGCGTCCGGAGGACTTCGCGGCCGGCTTCGGCGGGTCGGTCTACGATCTGACCATGCACCTGAACCCACTAATGCCTCGGCGCGTTATCTGAGCCGGCCGGTGCGGATGAACGTTGCGGTTTGCTCCGCGAGTCGTCAGCGGCCGACTCTAGCCCTTCAGTAACATTGTCGTCGGCCACATCATCGTGATCGGAGGGAAGATGGCCCAAGGGTTTCGATTCGTCTGTGGCGGATGTGCCCATACCATCGAGGCGTGGGATGACGGGAATCCTTACTACTTCGAGTCCGTGGTCACGAACACTGGCAAGGTGAGACAGAAGAAGAAATACGCCTACCATCCGGACCACGAATTAAGGAATCGGTGTGTTGGCAATGATTCTCCTCACCTCTGCCTATCCTGTGGGAAGAAATTCATGGTGGATTCCGAAAAGCCGATTGCCGTCTGTCGGAAATGCAAATCCGCAGATATCGTGGACACGATGGAGTTAGCCGGGAAGCCGTGTCCCTACTGCGAAGGCGGCGTATTCGGTGATCCGGTTTCTTGTGGCATCTCCTGAGACTTGTGCCAAGCCTAGTCACAGCTAGTCACAGATGTGCGCGTGTGACGTGATTCGTGCCACAAAGTGCCACACGCCCAGTCACGTTGAACCCTCCACCAGCCAACGGAAGAATGGCCACAAGGGGTGCTGTGTCTCCGTTCTGTCCGACTCCTTGCGCGGTGAGCCGGAGAGGTATACGGTAGCGATTATCTGAGGTAGGTCCACTCAACACCCGACGAGGTGCCCATGTCTGTTCGCAACCCAACTGTATTCGTAGCCGCTCTGCTCGTCCTCGTTTCGTCGTTGGTGCCACAGGAAACTGTTGCGCAGAACTCCACGAACCCATATGCGATCGTCGAAGGGTGGGCAAAGCTACCGAGCGGAAGGGTGATGGGAGCCGTCGGCAAAGCGAAGGTCGATCCCGACGGACGCCATATCTGGGCAGTTATCCGTTGCGATGCCGGGCCTGAGCACTTCGGATCAGAGTGCGTTGATTCAGACCTAGATCCCATCTTGAAGTTTGCTCCCGACGGTAATGTGGTCGAGTCCTTCGGCAGCGGAATGTTCATCTGGCCGCATGGAATTGACGTTGACTCCGACGGCAACGTGTGGGTGACTGACGCCGTGAGTGATAACAACATTCCCGCGGGCGACGATCGGGGCCATCAAGTTATCAAGTTTAGTCCAACGGGCGAAGTGCTCATGACATTTGGCACGCCAGGAGAAGAGGGAGATGGCCCTAACCATTTCTCTTCCCCGAGTGATGTGGCGGTTGCGTCCAACGGTGACGTGTTCATCGCGGACGGCCACAACGCAGCCGGAAACAACCGAGTGATGAAATACAACAGCCGTGGCGAGTTCCTCATGTCTTGGGGAGAAACTGGCTACGCCCCGGGACAGTTCCGCGTCCTACACGCCATCGCTCTTCATCCGGACGGCCGAGTGTTCGTGGGAGATCGCAGCAACAGCCGGATCCAGATCTTCGACCAAGAGGGAAACCACTCTGCCACCTGGACCCAGTTTGGGCGCCCGAGCGGAATCGCCTTTGACGACCACGGACGAATCTACGTCGCGGACTCCGAGTCGGACAACGTACAGAACCCAGGGTATGAAATGGGCATTCGCATTGGCGAAGTCGAGACGGGTTGGGTGAAGGAGTTCATTCGCTTCCCGTGGGCGAATCCCCACATCCTTCCGGGGAACGGAGCGGAGTTCGTCACCGTCGATCGTGAAGGCAACCTTTTCGGAGGTGAGCCCGTTCCCAACCCTCATCTGAATGACCGAGCGCTCAGGAAATACGTGCGAGTGCGACCCTGAGCAACGGTCCGCTGTAGCTTGGGACCCGTGGGAACTTTCCGTAGGCCCTGTCTGTGACTAACGGATAATAACCTGCACAATCAACTCACCAAGGAGAAGAATTCATGTCTGACGAACTCATTGCAGCAGCGAAACTCCCCAACATCGGCTACAGCGAAAAAGATTGGGACAAGACGATCGCCAGTGTCACTCCCGACTTTGTCTACGACGAAGTCGCAAGCCATCGTAAATCTGAAAGCGCTGAGGGCTACCTCGAGATGTGCAAGGGCTGGGCAAAGGCCTTCCCCGAATCACGGGCAACGTTTCACAATGCCTATGTCATCGGCAACACGGTCGTGCTGGAACTCACGTGGAACGGCACGCATACCGGCCCTATGATGACCCCGAACGGTGAAGTACCCGCGACCGGCAAGAACATCAGCATGCGCGCCTGCCAGGTGGTTGAGATCAAGGACGGCAAGGCGTCGTCCATGGTTCAGTATTTCGATCTCAATACGATGATGGCGCAGTTGGGTCTCGGCTAAGGCCGTTCACCCTAGCGATAGATACCGTTTGGATGCACGGTGGGAAGCTTGTAGGACAGGTCTGTGACTATGGCCCAGCCTAGGGCGTCATTGCTTTCCACCAGAGCGCGTGTACATAAATCCCATTCGTGTTCAATCAAACTGCTCAGCAGTAGGATGACCTCCTATGGGCGGCAACTCTGGACGTGCACGTTGTAGACCCTTGGCGGGAATGGAACCCATACAAGAGGGCTTTGATGCAGATTCGGAGAATCGCGTTATTTCAGGTCGACTTGCCCCTTCACGAGGGCAGTTACAATTGGTCGGGTGGCAAGTCGGTCCAAGTATTTGATAGTACGATTGTCCGAATTGAGACGGACACAGGCTTGGCGGGATACGGGGAGGTTTGCCCACTAGGGTCTGTCTATCTTCCAGCGTATGCCAATGGTGTACGTGCGGGGATTACCGAGATTGCTCAAGATTTAATCGGCCAGGATCCAACGCAGCTTAACAAGTTGAATCGAAAAATGGATGAACTCCTCAAGGGACATCCATACGTTAAATCGGCGATCGATATTGCTTGCTGGGACATTCTTGGCCAAGCTATAGAACAGCCGGTTTGTCATTTGCTTGGCGGTCGTTTCGGGGAGGAGTTTGCTCTCTATCGAGCGATTTCCAGGGATACACCGAACGCCATGGCCGAGAGTGTCAGTCAGTACCGTGCAGAAGGCTACCGGAAATTTCAATTGAAGGTCGGCAGCGACGCCGAAACGGATATCGAACGAATTCGCTGCACCCGCAAGGAACTCCAGAAGGGCGATGTGCTCATCGCTGATGCCAACACTGGCTGGTTGATGAAAGATGCGATACGAGTCGCTCGAGCAGTTCAGGACGTTGATGTGTTTATTGAGCAACCATGTGCCACCTACGAAGAGTGTTTATCTGTTCGAAGGAATATCGATCATCCATTCGTGCTTGATGAGTGCATGGATAGCGTTCAGATGCTTGTGCGTGGACACAGTGATTTAGCAATGGATGCGGTTAACCTCAAAATCAGCAAGTTTGGTGGCTTAACTAAAACACGGCTGGTGCGAGATTTATGCGTCTCGCTTGGCTTGGCGATGACCATTGAGGACAGCTGGGGCAGCGACATCACGACGGCCGCAATCGCTCACCTAGCGCACAGCACACCACCAGAATTTTTATTCACTGCGACAGACTTTAACAGTTATGTGACAGTGCGTACGGCTGATGGTGCACCCCAGCGTCATGAGGGGCGGATGGCCGCGAGTACAAAGCCTGGGTTAGGGATTCAACCTCGCACTGAGATACTGGGGGAACCCGTAGCGACTTGGGGAGCAGGAAGTCATGCCTAAACGTCTTGGTTGTCAGCCTTATCCAGCCGGCTGTGCTAACGCCTCTTTAATGGTCTTGTATGGCTGCGCCAACCGGAGTTTCGTCAGCACCCAGATCACCGACCAAGCCGGGTCGAATTCGCTAGCACGATAACTGAACTTCGGACTTCTCTGGAACGCGTGATGATTATTATGGAGGCCTTCACC
>DASCOS010000015.1 GCA_036012125.1 Vicinamibacterales bacterium
GGTGAAGGCCTCCATAATAATCATCACGCGTTCCAGAGAAGTCCGAAGTTCAGTTATCGTGCTAGCGAATTCGACCCGGCTTGGTCGGTGATCTGGGTGCTGACGAAACTCCGGTTGGCGCAGCCATACAAGACCATTACTGAGGCGCTGGCACAGCCTCAGGAATCCTGAAATTCAAGTCGGGTCGTACGTCGTACCCTTGGACGACTGGCCGCCGCTTAAACTATGGCGACGTCTAGCTACGCGTATGAGGTAACCGTATGTTCGCAGTGTCCCTGTTGCTGTCGCTCATCGTTGGCATAACCGTGCCGATTACTGAAGACCAGGTCGGTCAGGGCACCATTCGAGGAGCAATTCTTGACGAAACCGGAGCGGTTATCCCCGGTGCAACCGTGACGGTAACGAATTCGGTCACGGATGTGTCCACCAGTGCTGTAAGTGACCAGCAAGGCCGCTTTGAATTCCTTGCTGTGGTGGCTGGTACCTACGAGGTTGCTGCACTGATGCCGGGCTTTAGAACCGAAACAGTGATTGTCACGGTCGTTGCGGGTGGCACACCAACGTTAGACATCACTCTAGAAATTTTACCACTCGCCGAATCTGTGACGGTAACCCGTATCCTCCAGGACCGGAGCGCCGTTCCTGCCGCAGTTACCGTTATCGCGGGCGACGAAATCCAGTTCGCTCAACGCCAAGAGGCTCTGGCCGAGACGCTGCGCGGGATTCCCGGTCTGTTTGCTGAAAACCGGAGAAACTTTAGTCTCGCAGGGGGGGTGCAGGCCACGATTCGGGCACCGATGGTCGGATTTGGGATGCGAGGCATCCAGGTGTTTCAGGATGGTATCCCGCTCACGACCGCGGACGGTACCACGCAACCGACAAACCTCGATCTTGGCTCCGCCGGTCGTTTGGAGGTCATTCGGGGACCCAATTCTGTGCTCTACGGCAATGCTGCTGGCGGGGTACTCAGTCTGTGGACGGCATTTCCCTCATCCAGGCGCTTCGAGATTCAACCCGACATCCAGTTTGGTAGCAACGGATACCAAAGACAGCAGGTTAAGGTTCACGGGACGTCCGGGCAGACGAGTTACTTGGTCAATGCTAACCGGTTTGAGACCGATGGCTTTCGCCAGCACAGCAAGGCTGAGGTTCGGCGGGCTAACTTGGTTGTGCGGAGAGCAGTATCGTCGAACACCGAGCTGCGTGGCATGTTCAACCTTTTCGACATGCCGTTTGGAGAGAGTGCCAGCACGCTTAATGAGTCGGACGCTCGCAATAAGCCGAAGAGTGTTCGGGGATTAGCCATTACTCAGGGGTGGGGTGAAGCCGCGACCCAGGGTCAGGGTGGCGTCACGCTCGAGCACGCGTTCAGTGGGGGACAGGTGTTACGTGCTACCGGCTGGGCCGCTTGGCGTGACCTCTATAACCCCATTCCATTTAGGATCATTGACCTCAGTCGTAACGCTGGGGGCTTTCGCTCGGAAATAACGGGCGGCCGTCAGGCTGGCTCGGTACCGATCCACTGGACAACAGGTTTCGACATATCGTATCAGCGTGACAATCGATCCGAATTCGGTAATGCAGGGGTACCGACCGGTGGTTCATCCGCCGAGCGAGGTAGCCTTCGAGTCAAGCAGTTGGAAGAGGTGCGTTCCCTCGCGCCGTTCGCCCAGGTGACCCTAACGCTTCATCCGCGCTGGCTCGCCACCGCGGGTGTCCGGTATGACTACTACGATTTCAATGCTACCGACAGTTTCCTGACCGACGGCAACCAGTCAGGAGGGCGGACGCTGGACGCTGTGAGCCCGATGGCGGGGGTGACCTTCGCGGCCTCTGACGAACTGAACCTCTACACCAACTTCTCAACAGCCTATCAGACGCCGACGACCGTCGAATTGTCGAACAAGCCAACCGGGGAGGGAGGGTTCAACGAGAACCTCAACCCCGAAGACCTTCGGAGTTTTGAGGTTGGTGCGCGTGGCACGGGTGGAGAAGGGCGTGTGCGATACGAAGTTGCCGCTTACTTTTCCACTTTGAACAATGCGTTTGTTGAATTGCAACGGCTCGACGAGCAGACCTACTTTCAAAATGCTGGGGAATCATCGCGCAATGGGCTTGAGGCACGTGTTGACTGGGCACCTATCCCTCGCATGAACGCGTATGCCTCGTATACCTATCAAGATTTTGAGTTTGTTCGCTTTCAAACAGACGATAAGAATTTTTCAGGCAACATTGAACCCGGCGCCCCGCCGCATCAGTTGTTTTTGGGTGGCAGTTACGAAACTTCGTTTGGCCTTCGTTCGGTCGGGCAATTTCGCTGGGTCGATGCGTTTCCAGTCAACAATGCCAACACAGCGTCGAACTGGTCGTATGAGGTGGTGGACCTCCGGTTTGGTTGGGATGGCGAGTGGAACAATGTGGCGCTCCAGCCGTTCTTCGGCATTGATAACCTGTTCGATAAACGATACAACGCCTCCACCATCCCAAATGCCTTTGGGAGTCGCTACTACGAACCAGCTCCGGGTCGGGAAGTATACGTGGGCTTGAGAATCGGGGGAGGACTCCAGTAGCCGGCGTGGTGGGGTTCTCGATTTCCCCGGTTGATGACCGCGTTGTTGTCTGAATTGTTCCCATGCGGCAGACGCAAGGGTCGCTCGTCTGTTCTCACTGCGAGAAGCTGGTTGGTATCAATGAGCCGACTTGTCCGTTTTGTGGGGCGTGGCGGCCAGGTCTCTATGGGTGGGCACCCGTCCTCCAACGTCTCGTCGGACACAACCTTGATCTCTTCTCACTGATCGTCGCAACGTGCATCACCCTGTACGCGATTGCGTTACTCCTCCAACCCGAGGAGGTGATTAAGCCGTTCCGAAGCATACTGTCGATTCTTTCACCGGGCGGGAGAGCACTCTATCAGCTTGGCATGACAAGTGGTCCTGCTTTGCAAGACGGTTGGTTTTGGACGCTGTTCACCGCCATTTATCTACATGGAAGCCTCCTCCACATTGTGTTCAATGTGATGTGGATTAGAAACCTCGGACCTGAGGCAACTGAGGTTTTCGGTCCGGCACGCGCGTTCGTGCTTTTTAACGTGGCCGGGGCGTTCGGATTTCTTGTTTCGAATATGATGACCGGCGTGCCAACGATGGGTGCGTCCGGAGGCGTTTTTGGCCTTCTTGCGGCGCTAATCGTCTACGGCCGTCGACGTGGCAGTTCGATGATGTCGCAGCAGCTTTGGCTGTGGGCGATTGTACTGTTTGTGTTTGGCTTCCTCATGCCAGGCATCAACAACTGGGCTCACGCCGGTGGATTCGCCGGTGGGTGGGTCTGTGCTTACCTGATGGGATTCATTGACGAACAGCGCGAGAGCTCCGCGATGGTATTGCTTGCACTTGCCTTTGTCGCCGTCACGGCGATCGGAATCATTCTATCCTTCACGAAAGTCACCGGCATTGTGCTGGCTGGCTAGAGACGAAGTTACTCCGTGGCCGAACGAGGTTTGCGCCGCCGCCGTCGGCGCCTGCGCCGCCGAACTGGCGTGGTGACCGGTGGTTCGCCGAGGTTGGCCACAAAGCTCCGCCAGCGCTTGACCGTTTCAGGTGCGTCACCGTGGATTTCTAGCCAAGTTAACGCTTCAGCGAACACACTGCGATGGGTCAATCGTCGTGTGGTGCGTTCTGGGAGCTTGGAATCGCCCAACCGCCGTTGGAGGCTGATGATCTGGCGAAGACTCGCAACTTGTCCTTTGGCGACCGGTAGCGCACCGAGAGTGAGTGGGGCGTCTTGCTGTCCGGACAAAAGCCCGGTTGGAACAACGAGCGAGCCGAGCAGAATCGGATTCGTTAACGTTGCCGGCGCAGAATCGAAACGGGCCCGATAGTTGTCGAGTGCGTGAAGGGACTGCCACAGCCGGTCGGAGCGGCGCCGATATAGCTCAGGACTGATCTGACCGAGCACACGCGCTTCACTGAGAGCTCGAAACGTGCGTTCGGCTGAGCCACTGCGAAGGATCTTATAGAGCTCCTCCAACATTCGTGGCGGCGCAGCCTGTCGAATTTCACCACGGTGCTTGGCGATTGCGTCAGTAATCGGCTGCTCTATCCTGAAATCAAGCCTTGCGGACAAAGCGATTGCCCGCAGCATCCGCACAGGGTCTTCTAGGAAGCGTTCTTCAGGGTTACCGATGCAGCGAATCAGTCCAGCCTCAAGGTCTTTGAGGCCACCGACGTAATCGATAATCGAAGCGGATGCAATGTCGTAGAACAGCGCATTCACGGTGAAATCGCGTCGAAACGCATCTTCCTCGGGACTGCCAAAGGTGTTGTCGCGCCGAATGACTCGACTTCCGGGCTGGTGCGGTGGCGCTGCATGCTTCTGACCTTCACGATCGGATGGGTGAGGGTCGGGATCTCCTTCTGAGCCAGGTGTTACAAGTCGACGGAAGGTGGCTACCTCAATTGTCTTGAGACCAAATTTCACATGTGCCAGCCGAAAACGACGACCAATAATCCAGCAATTGCGAAACAATCGCTTAACCTGATTCGGATGCGCCGAGGTACCGATGTCGAAGTCTTTTGGTCGTCGTCCGATGAGTAGGTCGCGCACGCTCCCGCCCACCAAATAGGCAATGTGGTCGAATTTCTGGAGGCGGTATAAAACCTTAAGCGCATCCGGGTCGATGTGACTCTTGGAGAGCGAGTGTTCCGCGCGGGGAACGACGAGAGGGTTAGCCATCCGTTGGGGCGATCATAGCAAAGAGGACAAATGGGCGAGCCTAGGGGATTAGGGCTTTGCGTCCTTCCAGGTACGGCCAACGCCGATATCCACTGTCAACGGCACCCTGAGATCAGCGGCGTGTTCCATGCGGTTCTTCACCAACTCCGAGAGGGTATCGGCCGACGCTTCCTTAACCTCAAGCACCAGCTCATCATGGACGGTCAAAATCATCTTGGCATCGTCACGCCCCATGAGGTCGGCATGCAGCGCAAGCATGGCGCGCTTGAGAATGTCTGCCGCCGAGCCTTGGATAGGCATGTTGACGGTTACGCGCTCGGCCGCTGATCGGACCTGATGATTGCGACTGTTGAGTTCTGGCACGAGGCGACGGCGGCCGAACATCGTCTTAACGGACCCGGACTGTCTCGCTGTCGTGACCATGTTGTCAATGAACTGGCGAACTGCTGGAAAGCCGTCAAAATAGGCATCGATGAATTCCTGAGCGGCTTGCGGGTTCACGCCGATGTCTTTGGCGAGCGTAAAGGCTGTCTTCCCATAAAGCAGAGCATAATTAACGATCTTCGCCCTTCGGCGGAGTTCGTGTGGGTCGAGACCACTGTCGGTCCCAAATAGTTTCAACGCGGTTTGGGTGTGAATATCATCACCACGTTGGAACGCCGCGATCAGCGTGTCATCCGTCGAGAGGTGAGCGAGGACACGCAGTTCGATCTGTGAATAGTCGGCTGAAATTAAAAGGCAGCCCGGCTCTGCGGTAAAGGCTTCGCGGATCCGTCTGCCGACCTCGGTACGGATTGGGATGTTCTGCAAGTTCGGGTTGCTGCTACTTAGCCGCCCAGTCGCAGCCACAGCCTGGTTAAACGAGGTATGGACACGCCCCGTGTCGGGATTCACGAGTTGCGGAAGTGCATCGACGTAAGTACTCTTGAGTTTTTGCAACGATCGCCAGTCCAACACCAACCGCGGCAACTCGCGTGTGAGTGCGAGTTCCTCGAGTACCTCCACCGCGGTTGAAGCTGCCCGCGTCTTACCGGTGCGCTTCAATGTGGGCAGTTCCAGTTTTTCGAACAAGATTCTAGCGAGCTGTTTCGGTGAGTTGATGTTGAATTCTTCGTCGGCCAGACGAAAAATCCTTTTACGATAGCCCTCCAACTCGACTTCCAGTTGAGCAGACTGCTCAACGAGTACCGCGGTGTCGAGACGAACCCCCGCCTGCTCAATGCTGACGAGGTTCTCCACCAGTGGAAGCTCAAGTTCACGATACACCGCCAATAAATCTTCGCGCTGTAACGTCTCCTGAAGGCGATCGCAGACCTGCAATGCAAGGTCCGCACGTTCGGCAGCGAACGGCATCACTGTATCGATCGGGAGCTCGCTGAACGGAGTTGCTTTCGCACCTTTACCCCGGAGCGATTCCTCCGTCATTGCTTGGTAGCCAGTCTCATCAAGGGCGGCATCTTCGAGCCGGTGTGCTGACTTTGTGGCATCGAGCACATAACTAGCGAGCATCGAGTCGTCAGTTATGCCACTTAGCTTGATGCCGCGACGCTCCAGCACAATTGCAGCAAACTTCAGATCGTGACCGACTGTGGCAACTTCCTGGTCCTCAAGGACGGGTTTCAAAATCTTCAAAGCGTCGGCTGGGCTAAATTCCGTTGGGATATCGAGTGCCGTATGTCCTAGTGGAATGTAACAGGCGGACCGCGGTGCAACAGAGAACGCCACGCCAACCGGTGTGGCCCGCATGGCGTCCAGGAGGTCTGTTACCAGGTGCAGTGCGTAACGACCTGCGTTTCGAAGCGAGGTGACTAGTGAGTCAAGGTCCGCAGAGGTAGAGACAAGGCGGTAGTCAGTTTTAGTCGTGTTAACGCTTGGTGCGTAATTGGCGAGCAGCGTGCGAAACCCGAGCTTGGAGAACAATTCGAAGCAACGCTCCGGTTGAGGGCCGCTGAACCGAGTCTGGTCGAGGTCAAGTTGGATCGGTGCATTGATCTCGATCCGAACCAAGTCCCGGCTCTGGTGCGCCAACTCGGCGTGTTCAGTGAGCGCGGTGCGGTATTTACGCTGTGGAAGCTGTTGGGCTTTGGCTAGGAGTTTATCGAGCGTGTCGTGTTCACCAATCAGCGCTCGGGCCCCCTTTGCCCCGATTCCCGGTACGCCTTTCACGTTGTCAACGGCATCACCCATAAGTGCCAGCACGTCGATGACCTGATCGGGCCGCACTCCGAATTTGGCGAGGACGTGGTCGGAGTCATACCACGTGCCCTCATCGCGTGGATTGAAAACGGTGACCCCATTACGGACAAGCTGAAAGAAATCCTTATCGCCCGTGACGATGACGACGTCGATACTTTTGTCCGCCGCCTGGTTGGCTAGGGTACCGATTACGTCGTCGGCTTCGTAGCCCTGCAATGTGATCACAGGTACACCGAGCGCTTCGCACGCCTCGTGCACCCAGGGCACCTGTTCAACGAGGTCATCGGGCATTGGAGCACGGTTAGCCTTGTAATCGGCGTCAAGTTCTTCCCGGAAAGTCGGACCAGCTACATCAAACGCGGCGACAATGTACTCGGGCTTCTGATCGTCGAGCAGTTTACGCAGCATCGTAACGAAGCCATAAACCGCATTCGTGGATTTGCCGTCGGGGCCAGTAAGCCCACGGATGGCGTGGTAGGCTCGGTACATCTGCGAGCTACCGTCAATTAACATCAACCGCGTTCGTTGAGCGATCACAGCGCCAGAATTGTCCCAACGCCCGCGACGATCAGCAGAATTTGTCTGATAGCGCCGGTTCCGAGGGTTTCACCTTTATGGAGCCCAGGAATCAGGTCCGACATCGCGACGTAAAGAAAGCTGCCAGCGGCCAGCGCCAAAAGATAGGGCAGCGTATGCGGTAGGGTTTCGGTCGCAGCATAGACCGCGACTGCACCTACAACAGCGCTCGATGCTGAAAAGGCGTTGAGCCAAAGTGCTCGTTGGCGGGAGAAACCAGCATTCAGCAGGATCGCGAAGTCACCAACCTCTTGTGGGATCTGATGGGCAGCAACGGCTAGGGCGGTACTGATGCCGAGCGGAACTGAAACCAATACCGCTGCGGCGATGATCGCGCCATCGGCAAGATTGTGTAGAGCACCTCCGATGAGGATGAGTGTCGCACTCGCATCGTGCACATCACAGTCCTCGGTATGGCAGTGGCGCCACAGCACGAACTTCTCAACTATGAAGAGTCCCAGAATTCCTGCTAGGAGCGCGCCAAAGACCGGCGCCGGCGCGAGTTGGTTCAGCGCCTCAGGCACTAGGGCCAACAGTGCCACACCGAGAAGTGTTCCTACCGCGTAGCTCAGCAGCCAGGGAACGATCCGATTGCGGAATGCGGAAGAGAGGGGAAGTAGCGCTGAGGCGATGAGTAACCCCCCCATGCTCCCAACCAAGCTGAGTCCCACGGCTGTCAGAAGTAACGACACCTACCCAAGATGATAGCTCAGTGTCTACGTGAGAGTCGAAGCACGCTGGGCGCTGAAACGGTTCGAGGCACTGTATCGGCCGTTTGCCTCTAACGGATCCGACATAAAGTAGACCCGAACAGTGGGTCTCTTTCCCTTCACCTAACTTCCAAGAGATGTCTCAATGCCGACCGGAAATTACCATTTGGTTCGACTGGTGGGGTCCAGCTCGCGTGTGTTAGGTGGTCGGCTTGACGCCTTCGGTAAAAGCTAGTCCCTCTCGTTCGGCGAGTTGGCGCACGGCCTTAAACCCCTCGGCATCGAGTGCGCGTTCGGCGCCGCCAGACTTAAGGTAGGTTGTATCGAGAACGGGTCTACGGAGTAACGCCCCGAGGCCGCTTCGAGGGACCCTCTCAATAATCACACACCTCCCGCCTCGGCGGAGCACTCTCAGCGTTTGTTGTAGACATCTGACTCGTTGTTCTGGTGTAAGGACACCAAGGAGGTCCCAGAGCACCACAACGTCGAACGAAGTCTCTTCATAGGGAAGGGTGTCATATTGCGCATGGTCAATTTCTACCAGCACGCCCGCCTTGGCAGCCGCTTTCCTGCCACGAACACACATTTCCGAGTTGTCGTCGATTGCGCAGGCCCTCCCTGTGAATCCGACTTTCGCCGCTATGGCGGCGAACATTTTTCCATTGCCGCAGCGCAACTGCAGGAGTCGATCGCCCATCTTCACGCCAGCCATCGACACTTCAAGGGCGTGTGGACCCAAACCCTCGCGAAATAACCTCATCGATAGCCTCATGATATAGTTTCCCGCCGTGAAAATCCTGAAGGATATAGCGCCCGCAAAAGGGAAGCTGGGAGTTTTGCTTGTTGGCCTTGGTGCTGTTAGTACCACATTGATCGCTGGTGTACACGCCGTTCGCAAAGGACTAGCTGCTCCAATTGGCTCACTAACACAGATGGGTACGATTCGCTTGGGCAAGCGAACCGATGGCCGCTCCCCGCTTATCAAGGATTTTGTGCCACTCGCATCGCTTGACGACATTGTCTTTGGTGTCTGGGACATTTTCGAAGACGATTGCTACGAGGCTGCTCGCACAGCCGGCGTTATCGCACCGGATTTATTGAACCAGTTGAAAGACGACTTATCGGAGATTAAACCTTGGCCGGCGGTTTTTGACCGCCATTATGTCAAACGGCTCGACGGTCCGAACGTCAAGAAGGGAGCGACCAAGCGCGATCTATCCACCGCCGTGCGCGCTGACATCCAGCAATTCAAGGAAGCGAACCAAATCGATCGGCTCGTTATGATTTGGTGTGGCAGTACTGAAATCTTTATGACCGAGGGCGATGCTCATTCATCTCTAGCGGCCTTTGAGCGCGCACTTGACGACAACGATCCGTCTGTGCCGTCTAGCATGGTTTACGCCCATGCTGCGTTGAAGGAAGGCATTCCGTTCGCAAATGCTGCGCCTAACCTGACAGTTGATACATCGGCAATGCTTGAATTGGCTGCAGAGACCGGGTCACCTCTTGCTGGGAAGGACCTGAAGACCGGCCAGACGTTGATGAAGACGATCGTTGCGCCTGGCTTGAAAGCTAGATTACTCGGTGTGTCGGGTTGGTATTCCACGAATATTCTTGGAAATCGTGACGGCGAGGTGCTGGACGATCCGGAATCCTTTAAGACAAAGGAAGAGAGTAAAAAATCGGTTCTTGACTACATTTTACAACCCGACCTGTATCCGTTGCTCTACGAGAACCTGTGTCATGTTGTGCGTATTAACTACTATCCACCGCGTGGCGACAACAAGGAAGGTTGGGACAATATCGATCTAGTTGGTTGGCTTGGCTATCCGATGCAACTCAAGATAAATTTTCTTTGTCGAGATAGTGTATTGGCGGCGCCGATTGTGCTGGATGTGGCACTATTCCTCGACCTAGCGCAGCGGGCGGGCATGAGCGGCATCCAAGAGTGGCTCTCGTTTTACTTTAAGAGCCCAATGCATGCCGCAAATGTTTACCCAGAGCACGACCTGTTCATTCAGTTGATGAAGTTAAAAAACACCCTTCGTCATCTCTGCGATGAGAGCCTGATTACGCATCTTGGTCGTGAGTACTACGACTGAGCGCGATTACCAGTTCGTACCCCAAACCGGGATTCAGTTGACGATGATGGATGCGCCTCGAGCGGTTTTTGCGGTGTGTTCCCTGGTGATTGGTTCGCTTCGTTGACTACCTCCGGTTCTAATCTCTATTGCTCTCTCAGGGTTGTTATTTAAGGGGAGGTAGTGGCGCTAGGGCTGGATGTCGGCGTTTTGACTTCTCGAATATGATTCTGACCTGACCTCTGGCACCGCTGACAGAACTGGCCGGAAAGGATTTCATGGCTAAGACCCCAAACGATCCCCGGAAGGAAATCGATGCTTTACTCGATGAGCGACGAACATTTGACCCGCCTGGCAACTTTAGTGAGGTGGCTAATGTGTCAGACCCCACGATCTACGACCGCGCCGGGGCCGACCCAGAGGCGTTTTGGGAAAGCTTTGCCCACGAGCTTGAATGGATTGAGCCCTGGAGTCAGGTGCTCGACTGGAACCCACCGAACGCGAAATGGTTTGTCGGTGGAAAAATTAACGCAAGCGTCAATTGTATTGATCGTCATGTTCGCACCGCTCGCCGTAATAAGGCAGCGCTCATCTGGGAAGGCGAGCCCGGCGACCGTCGGACACTGACCTACTTCGATTTATACCGTGAGGTCAATGCTTTCGGTGGCGTGCTGAAGTCACTTGGTGTACGACGCGGTGACCGAGTAGCGCTTTACATGCCCCTAGTGCCTGAGCTGGCGATCGCCATGCTCGCTTGTGCTCGGATTGGCGCCGTACACAGTGTTGTTTTTGGCGGTTTCAGTGCGGAGTCATTGCGTGACCGGATTAACGATGCAGAAGCCTGCGTGCTTGTGACAGCCGATGGTGGCTATCGCCGCGGCCAGGTCGTGCCTCTGAAACAGATGGCCGATGATGCTCTACGCGAGACGCCGTCGATTAACCATGTCGTAGTCGTGCGGCGTCAGCAACACGACCCATTACCGGTAACAATGCAGCCGGACCGTGATCACTGGTATCACGAACTGATGATGAAGGCGCCATCGGCCTGCGAGCCTGAAGAGATGGACTCCGAAGACCTGCTTTACATTCTTTATACGTCTGGTACCACCGGGAAACCAAAAGGGATCGTTCATACGACTGGCGGCTATTTAGTTGGGACCTATGCCACGACAAAGTGGGTGTTTGATTTGAAAGAAGACGATGTGTATTGGTGCACCGCTGATATTGGCTGGGTGACCGGTCACAGTTATCTCGTCTATGGCCCGCTCGCCAACGGTGCGACCGCCGTCATGTATGAGGGCGCGCCGGACTGGCCCGCACAAGACCGTCTCTGGGAGATTGTTGAACGCTACGGTGTCACAATTTTTTACACCGCACCTACAGCGATTAGGGCGTTTATGCGATGGGGGACCAAGTGGCCGGCTAAGCGGGACCTGTCGAGCTTGCGTTTACTAGGGTCCGTCGGCGAGCCAATCAACCCCGAAGCTTGGATGTGGTACTACGAGCATATCGGCCGGCAGCTTTGCCCAGTTGTGGATACCTGGTGGCAGACAGAAACTGGTGCCATCCTTATCACGCCACTTCCAGGACTGACGACGCTCAAACCCGGGTCGGCCTCACATCCTTTCCCTGGTATTACTGCGGAGATTCGAACTGCGGATGGCCAGGTGGTGACTGAAGGGGGAGGACTGCTCGCCATCACCAAGCCATGGCCGTCAATGCTTCGAGGAATCTACGGAGACCCAGATCGGTTTATCCAGCAGTACTGGAGCCAGTGGTCTGACGGTATGTACTTCACGGGCGATGGTGCCAAGTTAGATGCTGATGGCTACTTTTGGTTGCTCGGCCGAGTGGACGACGTACTAAACGTCGCGGGTCACCGGATTGGTACGATGGAGGTCGAGAGTGCGTTGGTCGACCACTCGGCCGTTGCCGAGGCGGCCGTTGTTGGGCGCACCCACGAAATCAAGGGACAGGCGATAGCTGCCTTCGTCACCATACGCGAGGGTTTTTCCTCCTCGGATGAACTCATCGAAAATCTAAAGAGCCACGTCGTGAAAAAGATCGGTGCAATTGCAAAACCTGATGTGATTCTGTTCGCTTCAGACCTGCCGAAAACCCGTTCAGGCAAGATCATGCGACGGCTGCTCCGTGACATCGCGGACGGAAAGACGTTAGGTGATACTACGACGCTTGCTGATCCATCGGTTGTGGCTAGGCTTCAGAAAGACTACGCAGACGAGCAAGGCTAGGCGGTTCACTATTTTCTGTTCTTCGCTTGGGAAATCGATTTCTGTCGGGAATGCACCGTTGTTAGATGGGGCGTGCAACAAGGTTGCTAGTTCTGTTACCCGAATCCTACTTCATGGTATTCCCCGAATACGGTGCGTAGCGAGTCTGCGATTTCACCGACCGTAGCTCCCGCCTCGACTGCAGTAATGATTGGTGGAATGAGGTTTGCCTCGCCACGCGCCGTGGCGCCCACAGCGTTGAGAACGGTTCGATGGCGAGCGTTGTCACGACGTTCACGGTGACGACGCACCCTCCCTATTTGTATTTGCTCAATGCTGGGGTCTACCTGCAGACCAGTGATGGTAGGCGCGTTGCCCTCGGTGAAGCGATTGACCCCGACGATGATCTGCTTGCCGCTCTCGATCGCTTGTTGCTCTCGGTATGCGGACTCGTGAATCTCTCGTTGCACAGTACCCGCTTCGATCGCAGCTAAGGTGCCGCCTTGTTCATCGATCTTGTTGAGTATCGTTTTAGCCTCGGCTTCGATTTCCGAAGTCCGTTGTTCGACGGCATAAGCTCCTGCAACCGGATCCACCGTGCTGGCGATACCGGTTTCTGACGCGAGAATCTGCTGGGTGCGGAGCGCCAGTCTCGCCGATTCCTCTGTCGGCAGACCGAGAGCTTCGTCACGGGCATTGCAGTGGAGTGACTGGGTGCCTCCTAATACAGCTGCGAGAGCTTGCAGGGCGACACGGACGGAATTATTGTCCGGCTGCAGAGCGGTTAGCGTACTTCCCGCTGTTTGCGTATGAAACCGTAGTTTTTCTGCATCTGGATTGGTGGTGCCAAACCGATTATGCATCAGGCGTGCCCAGAGACGGCGGGCCGCGCGAAACTTTGCTACCTCTTCCAGAACGTCGTTATGTGAGGCGAAGAAGAACGAAAGCCGTTGACCGAACTGGTTAATGTCCAATCCTGCTGCAACAGCAGCCTCTACGTACGAGATCGCATGTGCGAATGTAAACGCTACTTCTTGGGGCGCTGTCGAGCCAGCCTCACGGATGTGATAGCCACTGATTGAGATTGTGTGCCAGCGTGGAAGTTCTTTCGCGCAATAAGCAAAAATATCGGTGACGATCCGAAGGGATGCCCGTGGTGGAAAGATGTAAGTGCCACGCGCGACGTACTCCTTAAGGATGTCATTTTGGATGGTGCCACCGAGTTTGTGAATGGGTACGCTCCGTCGGCGCGCCACCGCTATGTACAGTGCGAGCAGAATACACGCTGTCGCATTGATCGTCATCGACGTTGTCACTTGATCAAGTTGAATTCCGTCGAAAAGGTCGAGCATGTCCTCCAGTGAGTCGATCGCGACACCAACCCGCCCCACCTCGCCCGCCGCGAGCGGATGATCAGAGTCATAGCCGACCTGTGTAGGCAAATCGAACGCGACACTCAGACCTGTAACACCTTGTTCGAGGAGGTAGCGGTAGCGTGCGTTGGACTCGGCGGCGGTGCCGAAGCCGGCGTACTGACGCATGGTCCAAAGCTGCCGCCGGTACATCTCAGTGTGGATACCTCGGGTAAACGGAAATTTCCCTGGCACCCCGAGATCGCGATTAGGCTCCCAATCGACAAAATCTTCTGGACGACACGCCGAAACAGTCATACCGCCTCGCATTGTAATGCAGTTACTGCCCTAACTAAGCTGCCTTGCGACCACCCTCAAATAACCTGGCTTGACACTCCTAGATCCCCCGTTTAGAATGCGCTCGTCCTATCGTGATCTCAGATACAAATGAGCGATTGATGATGTCCATCTTCCTCTCGCGTGGCGAGCGCAGGCGTGGATTACAGGTTGCCCCCTGTACGGATGGGTGGAGGGCTAAGGAGAATCGGACATGGAAGATGTCGTGAATCGGCTGGCTCGTGAACTGGCCGATGTCATTGCCGAAGCCGTTGCTGAAAATCCAAAGGTTGAAGAATGCCGCGAGAAGTCCCGCGCAGCAGGTTACGAAATGCGTGTGTCCCTCGAAGCGGTTATTGGTTTCGTGAATCGGTCAAATTTGACAGCGCTTGCTAAGGTCGGCACGACACAAAATGTGACGTCCAGCCAAGAGATGGAAATCAGCGCTAACGATCGCCGGTTTCTGCGTTCGCTCAGGATTGCAGTCGACGAAACTCCTGAAAACACTGAAGTTGAGTAACGAGTCAGCGCCGGATACGTAAGTCCACTCCAGTCATTTCTGCTGATGGCTCGATGTCCAATAGGGCAAGAAGCGTCGGCGCCACATCGCATAGTGATCCGTTACGCAGTTTCCACCCACGTCTTTCTTCGCCCTCAACTAGCAGAAGCGGCACCGTATTTGTAGTATGAGCGGTGTGTGGACACTGACGCTCTTGGTTCCATAATAATTCTGCATTACCGTGATCGGCCGTCATGACAACGGTCCCCCTTGCGGCCTGTACGGCGGTGACGATTTGGCCAAGACAATTGTCCAGCGTACTAACCGCCTCAATCGTTGCGTCGAGCTTGCCAGTGTGACCTACCATATCAGCGTTCGCAAAATTGCAGATGATAACCCGATGTCGTCTAGCCTCGATATCCTGCACAAGCTGGTTGGTGATACCTTGCGCGCTCATCTCGGGCTGTAGATCGTAGGTTGGGACCTGAGGCGATGGGACGAGGAGCCGGTCTTCTCCGGCGTAGGGCCGCTCTTCACCTGTGTTGAAGAAGTAGGTCACGTGAGCATATTTTTCTGTTTCGGCCAGCCGAAGGTTAGTAACGTTGTGGCTTGCTAACACCTCAGCTAAGTTGTTTGAGAATTTCTGGGGTGAAAACACTACGGGCAGGCCAAATGTCGCATCGTACTCAGTCAAAGTAGTGCAATGCAGATTGGGGTACCGACCTCTAGAAAATTCCTTGAAACCTTCAGAGGCCACTGCACGTGTTAGTTGACGTGCACGATCAGCTCGGAAGTTGAAGAAAATCACAGAATCGCCATCTTCCATCCGGCCAATCTGGTGGTTGGAAGAATCGACAATGGACGCTGGTTCCACGAATTCATCAGCTATACCCTCAGCATAGGACGATGTGAGCAGGTCGGTTGCGGAGTAAGCGCTTCGTGCCTTACCCAAAACAATGGTGTCATAAGCACGTTTTATTCGCGGCCATCGCTGGTCCCGGTCCATCGCAAAATATCTTCCGCAAACACTGGCGATCCGTCCAACGCCTAGGAGCTCCATGGTTCGTTCGAGCGCTGCTAGGAATTCCAGGCCCGCGTTGGGTGGCGTGTCTCGTCCATCTGTGAGCGCGTGTACGAACACTTTGTTCACATCCAGCGCGGCGGCTCGTTCAATCAGGGCAACCAGATGACGCTGATGACTATGAACTCCTCCATCGGAGACGAGACCGATTAGGTGAAGCGAATGGTGGTCCTTGCATCGTCTAATCGCAGCAGTCAGATTCTCATTTGCGGCGAATGTGCCGTCTCGAATCGCCTCGTCGATGCGACTAATATCTTGGTAGACGACACGCCCGGCACCAAGATTCATGTGACCTACTTCAGAGTTGCCCATCTGCTCAGCAGGAAGTCCGACGGCTTCTCCACTTGCAACTAGCGATGCGTGTGGGAACCGCTCGCGTAATTCGTCATACACCGGCGTGCTAGCGAGTTCCACGGCGTTATAATTTTTTTCTGGCCGAAGGCCCCAGCCATCGAGCACGACTAGAGCGAGCGGCGGTAAATTCGTGACCATGAGAGGGTAGCTGGGTGGAGTTAAGTGGTTTGATGCTTAAGTGCCTCGCGGCCAGCGTACCGGCTTGACCGAACAGTCGCTTCAATTCTGAGCAGTTGATTATATTTGGCAACTCGATCCGTGCGACTTGCCGAACCCGTTTTAATCTGACCTGCTGCCGTCGCAACCGCAAGGTCAGCAATTGTCGTGTCCTCAGTTTCCCCAGAGCGATGTGAGATGATCGATGCGTAGCCCGCAGCCTCTGCTATCGCTATTGCTTGTAACGTTTCGGTCAGCGTGCCGATCTGATTCAGCTTAACTAGGAGTGCATTTCCGACACCCTCGGCGATACCGCGCTGAAGGATTGTCGGATTTGTTACGAAGACATCGTCACCGACCAGTTGTAACTGGCCACCCAACTCACGAGTCAAAAGTTGCCACCCCGCCCAATCTTGTTCCGCGAGACCGTCTTCGATCGAGGCGATCGGGTACTCGGCGACCCAGTCACAGTACATTTTCACGAGGTCTTCGGCGGTCTTCGTACTGCCATCAGATTTCTTGAATATGTAGCGACCGGGCGAAGTGTCATCCCATAGTTCACTTGCCGCAATGTCGAGTGCCAGATAGACATCCCGACCTGCGGTGAAGCCGGCTTCGGCGATCGCCTCAAGAACAAGGTCGATCGCTTCACGGTTTGACTGCAGATTGGGGGCAAAGCCTCCCTCATCACCGACACCAGTAGAGAGGCCGCGCTGCTTAAGCCTCGTTCGGAGTGCCTGGAAAATTTCACTACCGGCTCTCAGGGCGTCTGTAAAGGTCGGGACCCCAATCGGCATTACCATGAATTCTTGAAAGTCAACGTTCGTATCAGCGTGCGCACCACCGTTGAGGATGTTCATCATCGGTACCGGAAGAAGTGGAGATGTATCGGTTTTCCGATGGCTGAGTGATGCGAGATGAGTGTAAAGTGGCAGGTGAAGGTGTGTGGCAGCCGCCTTCGCCGCCGCCAGAGAGACGGCTAGGATTGCATTTGCACCAAACCGGCCCTTGTTAGGCGTACCGTCCAAGTCGATGAGACGTTGATCGAATGAAGCCTGGTCTAACTCAGTGCCGATGAATGCCTTGGCGATCTCACCGTTCACATGGCTGACGGCCTGTAGCACGCCCTTCCCGTGGTAGCGGCGTACGTCACCGTCACGAAGCTCGATTGCTTCCCGAATTCCGGTAGACGCGCCTGAGGGCACCGCAGCCCGACCCATTGCGCCGCCCTCGAGAGTGAGATCAACTTCGACCGTCGGATTTCCCCGGGAGTCGAGAATTTCCCGGCCGATCACTTCACTGATATGCACGATCCTGCTCGGAGTGTTGGTGGCGCCGCAGGCCGGCTTCAACTGAAGCCGTGAGCGTGGCGATCGGGATCATATCACGCGACCCGGACGACTTCGGGGCCATCAAATGGGAAAACACTTCCAGAATCAAGAGTTTGGTCTGTCTTAGTAGGGTTGCCTATCGTGGTTAGGTGCCTGTACACTGGCCAGAGTTTTGCCGAAACGATTCCTCGTTAGTCGGAGCCTGTCCAATGTTTGTGAACTGTAAAAGGTTGGGCTTGTGGGCGCTCGTCGCGAGTTGCTGTGCCGCGGTGGGTGCCACTTCTGTCCAAGGCGGCGACCAAGTGGGCTCCCCCGGGACGGCAACAGGGCAGACAACAACCCCAGAGCCGATTCTAACCGACCAGGAACGCGCCGAGGCATCAAGGCTTCTCAAGGTAATGGACGCGGCGCTTTCGGGTGAGTCGGTGCCGTCCGATATCCGCGCCGATGTGAACTTGGAATTCCTCCGGGCTCAGGAAGGGCAGGTCTACGTCCCCTTTACCCTTAGACTTAATCCCGCGACGGTCGGCCAATCGGTGACGGTCTATGTCCGATTGGTGCCTGCGGGGATGGTGCTTGCCCAACCGCTTGACCTGGAGCCGGCTGAGACGGACACGGGACGGGTGCCTGTGGAGCCGCCATCCTATTCTTTCGAAGATGTGCACTTCATCGACTTGCGGCTAGCTGAGGAAGGCGACTACGTTGCTCAGCGTGCTTTTGCTGCGTCGGCGGGCTCCTACGACCTTTACATTGGAATTAAAGATTCTGAGCTCGTGGAGACCGAGTCTGAGGAGATCCGCTGGGGAGTGATCAAGCGAACCGTTGAAGTGCCAGATTTGTGGAGTGGTCAGTTAACAACGAGCACGATATTCGTCACCGAACGGGTGGAGACAATTCTTACGCCACTCTCACCCGAACAGCAGCGTTCCGACCCGTATGCGATCGGGTCAGCACGCCTGGTACTACAAGACACACTCGAATACGCGAAGACAGATTCACTGTCGTTCCTATTCTTTATTTACAACCCAAGTCTTGTTGAGAGTAAGCCGAACGTCACAGTTGAGTACACTTTTCATCAGCGCACTGTCAGCGGCGAAGAGATGTTCAACTCCACAACGCCGCAGACCCTAAGTGCTGAGACCCTGCCACCTCAATTGGATATGACGGCCGGGCACCAATTGTCGGCTGGCCAGAATGTTCCCTTAAGCGCATTTCCCGAAGGAATCTTTCGGTTAGAGATCAAGATTACCGACAACGAATTAGCTACCTCAATATCGCGCGACGTGACTTTCACCGTCGTCGGATCCTAAAGAGTCTACGGAGACAGGGACGATGAATCATTGCCATCGCGTCATTATTGCCGCTGTTGCCAGCGGTTTATTGAGTGTGTGCTTTCAGATTTCAACCGAAAGTCGGGATTTACCGGTGAATCCAACGGCCTTTACCGACGCTGTTAGTCGTCCATTCGAGGGAGCGATAGTGCCGGCGTTCGGCCAATCCAATACGACTGTGCAAGACATCGTTGCAAACGACTTACTGAATGATCGAGAGCCTGTTGACGAGATCGCTAATGGGGCAGGGCACAGCCACAGCGAGCTGGCTTGGTGGTTACGCCACACCCGTCGGAGTGTGCTCAGGTAAGGTTTCGAACTCGTTTAATGGCCCCGACGTAAAACTAGTTGGGGGTTGCAGGTCACTTTTTCTAGCTGTTGTGAATTCAGTTCTTAAAAATCTAGCTTGAATGATATGCGAGCGGCTCTGAAGCGTAACGTGAAGGCCTGGCCACCGTTTGGCGAGTTACGACAGGAAATACTCGCCATGTTGGTTGTTGCCGCACTTCTGGTGTTGGCGTTCGCGAACATTGCGGTCCGCTCGAGTTGGAGTGAAGTTGAAGATGGCGTGTTGTGGGTGTCCCGGCCTGAAGGGGTGGTTGCAGCGGAAATAGATGTTCAGTCGGCTGCCGGTGCCGTGGGCATCTTGCCTGGTGACCTACTGCTAGCAATTAATGGTAAGCCGGTCGATTCGCCTGATGCCGTGCTGGCCGAACTGCACATCAGCGCGGTTGGGGATCAACTCGACTACATTGTTTTTCGCTCGGGTTCGGAAGAACTTTTCGAATTGACACCGCAGCCGATTCCAGCCGGTAATCGCGTTTTATATTTTGTGTTAGCGACCGTCGGTGTTTTCACATTACTTATGGGTGCGTTGGTACGACTGCGCCGGCCAACGGTGCAGGCTACCCTCCACTTTTTTTGGTTAACGGTAGCTTTCTTCGGCGTCTTCACATTTTCCTTTAGTGGCCGGCTTGACCGATTGGATTGGGTCTTCTACTGGTTGGACCTTATCGCGACGCTCCTGCTGCCGCCGCTATTCATACACTTCGCCTTAATTTTTCCTGAACGGTCACCCGACTGGACGCAGAACAAGCTGCGGCCCTTCCCGCATCTCGTACTCTACCTGCCATCGCTTGTCATCGGGTTGATGCGCATTGTTACCTTCTCGAGATCCGGCGCCGGGAGGGTTGAGCTCACGAGCACGATCGAAAGCTTGGAACGTCTTGAGTTGGGTTACCTCGCGGTCTGTCTGATGGGTGGTGCAGCAATCATGTTCTGGGCGCTGCGACGAGCTCGGTCGGTGACTGCGCGTCGGCAGCTCCGGTGGATTCTGTGGGGGACGGTAATGGGCGGCTTGCCGTTTCTAGCCGGTTACCTCTTGCCGTTTGTACTAGGCTTTAATCCTGCACCGGAGATGCAGCTAACCGCGATACCACTCGGCCTCATTCCCTTATCGTTTGCGTCGGCGGTGGTCAGCTACCGACTGATGGACGTTGAGGTGATCATCAAGCGGTCGGTGACTTACACCACGGTGCTTTTAGCCATGGTAGTAATTTACGCGGTAATGCTCCGCGTTGCCACCGCGATCTTGTTCGGTGGATCCCCGCAGCATAATTCAATCATCGCGCTACTTGCGACGTTGGTCGTTGTGTTGTTAGCGAGTCCGGTTAAGGATTTGATTCAGTCAGGTTTGGACCGAGTCTACTATCGCGATCGTTACGATTACCGACGGGCACTGGTTGGATTTGCTCGTGATCTGAACCGAGATTTAAATCTCGCACGTCTGAGCGAGCGCCTCGTTACGCGAGTTATGGATACGTTCGTCGTTGATAGGATGGCTCTTATGCTCGCATCGGTCGATGATGGTTCAGGCGATAATCTTCGGGTTATTCATGCTGCTGGTGTAGGTGAGGAAATACCGAGGTTGTCTCGTCGGTCACCGCTCGGCGAGTGGCTTTGGGCTTCGCGGACGGTCGTGCTCGACGACGCCACGTGGCGCTCAGATAATTCCGATGTTGATGCTTGGCGAGATGTTGGAATTCACTACCTGATCCCTAGCGTCTCGAAGGATGGGACGACGGCGGTGCTGGCGGTTGGGCGTAAGGACAACGGTGAGCCTCTTAGCAGTGAAGACCTTGCGTTACTCGCTGCGGTCGCGGCACAGGTGGCGACAGCGCTCGAGAACGGTCGGCTCTATGGCCAACTGCGTGCGAAGGCTTCCGAGCTCGATCGACTTCGTGAATTCAGTGAGAACGTAATCGAGTCCCTTAACGATGGCTTAGCCGTCATTGATTTTGATGGTCGGGTGATCCGTTGGAACCAAAGCCTGGAGCAGCTTTATGGTGTCGAACGTGATAAGGCCCTTGGCGAGAGACTGGATTCTTTGTTTGAGCCAGTATTCGTGCAGATGCTTCAGGAAGTACAGGATGGCGGCAACACGGGTTCTGTCAGATATCGCTTCCCACTCCAGTCCCGTCATTCTGACGGGCCGAAACGACTGCTAGTCAATTTGGCGACAGCGCCACTGCGAACACCACAGGGCGAGAGTGCTGGTACGATCGTAATCCTAGAAAACATTACGGCGCGTGTTCAGCTGGAAGAGCAATTGCAGATCTCGGAGAAGATGGCATCAATCGGACTTCTCGCAGCTGGTGTGGCTCACGAGGTCAACACGCCATTAACTGGAATTTCGAGCTTTACCCAAATGCTACTGGAGGGAGCGGAGACCGACGATCCGAAGACGCGGCTGCTTCAGAAGATTGAGCGACAAACGATTCGCGCTTCGAAGATCGTAAACGGCCTTCTAGATTTAGCACGCCCAGCGCGCACGGAAGCTGGTCCGGTTGATGTCAACGCTGTCATAAACGATGTCCTGTCGTTACTAGAGCACCAGCTCAAGGAGTCACATATCAGCGTCCGTAAAGAATTGGGCACTCCTGCACCGATAGCTCTCGGGCTCGATTACAAGCTCCAGCAAGTGTTTTTGAACCTATTTTTGAATGCCCGGGATGCCATGCCAAATGGTGGCTGGCTTCGGATCGCGACGCGTCGGGATGGTGACCGTGCCACCATTGAAATTGCTGACACTGGGTCGGGTATTTCTGGCGAACATCTCTCACGTATCTACGACCCCTTCTTTACGACCAAATCATTGGGACGTGGTACAGGATTAGGCCTGTCGATCACCTACGGTATTGTGCAAGAACATAGTGGTTCAATTGAATGTGACAGTGTCGAAGGACAAGGAACGAAATTCACGCTCGACTTTCCGCTTGCTGCTTCGGCTTTGACGCGCTCGGATGAAGTAGCCCAATAAGCTGCGAAACATTTATATGACGGATGAACGCACGGTTCTCGTCGCGGACGATGAAGAGGTAGTGCTCGAAATTTTGACAACGCTTCTTACCCGGGAAGGCTACGCGGTTCGGACGGCTTCAACTGGAGAAGAAGGTCTTGAAATGGCGCGCGGCGAATCGCTAGATGCGGCCATTGTGGACGTGATGATGCCAGGACAGGGAGGCATGGCCACTCTTGACGCTCTACAGAAGCTCGACCGAGAACTTCCAGTGATCATGCTCACAGCCTACGGGTCGGTCGAGAGTGCAAAAACTGCGATTAAAGCTGGCGCGTTTGACTACATCACCAAACCGTTCAAACACGATGAAGTGTTGAAGGTATTACGGAATGCTGTTGAGCAACGGCGTTTGACAGTAGAGAATCGCACGCTTCGCCAGAACCTTCAGGCTCAAAGCTATGATTTCGATGACATAGTCGGCCGAAGTCCCCGACTGCGTCAGGTGTTCGACCTGATCATACAGGCAGCGCCCAGCCGCACGACGATTCTGATTGAAGGGGAGAGCGGTACCGGCAAGGAGCTGGTCGCGCGTGCGCTCCACACCCATTCAGCCAGGACGGAGTTTCCGTTCGTTACGGTGAGTTCGGGAAATCTGTCCCACGACTTGCTTGAGTCGAACCTATTTGGTCACGTTAAGGGTGCGTTCACCGGTGCGCTATCGGCCAAAAAAGGTCTTTTCGAGTTAGCCGACACTGGAAGTATCTTTTTCGATGAAATAGGGAATATGCCGTTCGAAACCCAGGCCAAGCTGCTTGGCGTGATACAGGAGCGGCAGTTTATGCGTTTGGGGGGCGTTGAGACCATCAAAGTTGACGTCCGTATCATCGCCGCAACAAACGTCGACTTGAAGCGAATGGTTGATGAAGGACGGTTTCGGGAGGACCTTTATTACCGGCTGCACGTCATCACTGTGCAATTGCCTGCGTTGCGGGAGCGAAAGGAAGACATCCCGTTACTTGTGCAGCATTTTCTATGTAAGTACGGTGGCGAGAACGACCGCCCAGACCTTGAGATAACTCCCGAGGCGCTCGATGTTCTCGTGGCATACGACTGGCCGGGAAACGTTCGTGAACTCGAAAATGTAATCGAACGTGCAGTCGTGCTGTCCTCAGGACCTCGCATCGGTAACGAACTGATTCCGGATCATGTACGTGCCACTGAGCAGTTCCAGATGCCAAGAATCATGGTTCCTCCAGACGGTATCTCGTTGAAGGAAGTGATAGGTGCTTCCGAACGACAACTTATTGAGTCAGCACTGCATGAAGCGGGTGGTGTGCAAAAACGGGCCGCCGAATTGTTGCGGATTAAACCAACTACATTAAACGAAATGATCAAACGCTACGGAGTCCAATCGGGTCAACGACGGAGAGTCAGCAAGCGAAAGGGGCAGTCGCCAGCGCCTGCAAAGTCCTGACTCCAAATCCACGGAAACCGCCCAGGCGCCCCTAGGAGTTGATACCACTCGAGACAATTGAACAATGAACCCTGCTTTCGGTTTGTGTTCTGAAGTCAAGGTCCAGAAACCCCAAACCCTCCGGCGTAATACCTAACGTTGTCTTCGGTGAGTGCTGCCGCGGGTATTCGAGCTACGCCCGCGAATCGATGAAATTAACTGCTCGTATTTGTCAAGGATTACGTCCCAGCGATAGTGGTTCTGGACGTAGTCCTGACCTTTACGTCCCATAGCTAAGCGCAACCGCTCATCGACCAGCAAGAGCTTGAGACATTCAACAAATTCGTCCTGGTCGCCGTAGTAAAGTCCGGCGTTACTTCGGCGGCAGTGGTCTACTACTACCTCGCTTCGACCGTTCGCCAGAATCGGTGTGCCGACAGCGAATGCTTCCAGCGTCAACAGCGATAGACTCTCTAACGGGGATGGCACGATCACTACCGTCGCCGCCTCCAGCGCGTCGAACCGTTCCTGTTCAGACAGCTGGCCAGCGAAGCGCACAAACGATTCTTCAGGTAAAGGCATCAGTTTTATGCCCATTAGCGTTAACGTCGCATCCCCGCCGCTCTGCGCGTAAGCACTGAAGTACTCGATCAGTTCTTCGCAACCCTTACCCGGTTCGATCCGCCCACCGTAGAGTGCTACTGGACCGTGGAGCCGATGGCGTCGTAAGAATGCCGCACCCCGTTTACGAAGGTGACTACCACGCCCGTTATCGTTGTCTGTGCGCTTACCCGAGTCCGCCGTCCGTGACCGGCCGCCACCCCTCCGACGAGTTCGTCCACCTCGCTTGGGTTGATCGTCCAATTGGTGTGGCAGAAACTCTACCCCGCAACCAACGGTGTTTTCCGCGACAGTCCGAATGTCGAAATTTGATCTCAGGAACGCCCGCTCAGCATCAGTGTTGTAGGCCACGCCAGCTGGCAAGCTGAATACGTCTCGGTAAAGATCGAGATGAATGGCTGGTTCATCGTGGGCTGTCGGCACCAGTATGCTCCGACCAGGCGCAACAGCAATGCCAAGTACAGTGGGAGCATAGAGGTATGTGAAGAAGATCAATACTTCGTACTTCAGCGCATGCTGCTCAAGATATTCGAGTAATGCTGGGCACCAGGGTCCCTGGCGTCGCAGCCACTCCATTTCGTCAGCCTGCGTGTGGGGATTATTGAAAATCCAGTCCGAATATTGGTTAAAAGACTTTATGTCGCGGGTTTGCGCGTTGGCGAAGCGGCGAACTGTCACTCCTCGGACACGGTCGGCACCCTCTGGATACTCGTTTTTCCATGTGAGGTAATCCTGCGCACAAGTGGTGAGAACCTCAACATCGTGCTGCAAAGCCATCTTTTCGGCAATGAGTCGACAGTGATATTCGGAACCCCCAAGGATTTCTGTGCCGTAGCGCTGAACAACAAAACCTATTCTCACGAAAACCTTTCGACGAGTTGCGCCAAGTGTTGACGGATCTTTGCATCGCCAAAGTTCTCTAGGCGAGCGCGTTGACCTGCCAGGACCGCCGACCGAAGGTCCTCATCGTACACCAGCTGACCGAGAAGCTCCGCGGCGTATTCAAAATTCTTCGGGGCAAACTGCACACCTGCGTCTGCCAGCGTTTCTGGTATGGCTCCGGCTGGGTAAGCCATCACGGGTACCTCAGCGGCCATGGCTTCAAGAAGCGGTACGCAGAAGCCTTCATGCTCGCTTAGGGAAACGTATGCATCGGCGTGACGATAGAAGGTCACCAGGTCATCATCCGGCACGCTTCCAGTAAACCAGAATCTAGCTATTTCACCGTGAGTCGAGTTGAACTCGGATACGAGCGAGCGAATCATTGTGAAATAGCGCGGCGCAGCATCATTCCGACCGACAAAGATAAATCGATAATTGGAGTCGACGTAACGCCGATAATGTTCGGCTAGGAGGATATGGTCTTCGATCTTTTTGTTTGGTGCCAGTCGACCGACAAAAAGGATATTTGTGAGACCGTCGTCAAGCACACCCTCAAGTGCTGGGCGGCTTTTCAGTCGCGACAATCGCCCGGTGTCAACCGCGATCGGCATTACGCCGGTGTCGCCGAACCCGAGCTCATCCAATTCGCGACGGTTATATTCGGAGTCACCCAAGGCTAGGTCCACGCGACCGGCGAGCGTCGCCAGGTCGCGCCGGCCCAGCTCGGCGAGTCGGAATAATTCCGGCTCATACGGCGCAAAAAAATGAGCCGGCGTGATGTTGTGATATTGCAGCACGCGGCGTCCTGAAAGTGCTGCGAACGCTTCCGTCATCGGTGACGGTAGCGCGTAGTGGAAAATTGTGAGGTCGCCCCCTGTTGCCTCCTCGGCATCGAACGGCCGGATGTCATGCCGGAGTGAGTCGTCGATCGTGATGGCGAAGATGTCGGCGACATGACCGAGGGTGCGCAGCATGTCGCGGACCCGCCGTGCGCTATCACCGATCGCGTCACCTTGATGCGCGGCCGGAACCCACTGATTAACGATCATGTTTCAAGACGTCCCTATCCGCATCGACCTTTTGCCAAAAATCATCGAACTTTTGCCAAAAATCCCCTCTTAATTCCCATGGTGGAAGGGGGGGGGCTTCGAGGATTTGGTTCACGAAGCGCATCAGTGTTGCTGAGAAATCATGATTCAAATATCGGTCCAAGGCGATGTCCTGTGCATCGACAACCGTTTCACATAGAGCTTGGTTTGACACAATTGCGTCAATCAGAGCTGCGACGACAGACGGGTCCTTGTCGTTGTAAAGCACGCCGCCTCCATCCATAGTGTCTGGCACAGCCGTTGCAGAATAGGCGATTACCGGAACACGTTCATGGAACGCTTCGACCAGAGGGACACAAAACCCCTCATGTTCACTAGCGCAGAGAAAAACGTCAGCAACGTTGTAGAAAGCGGCCAATTCAGCATTCGTGGCCTGACCGACAAAATGCACGTCGTGCGTACCTAGCCTCGAAGTTAAGTCGTAGAGACTCATCAAATAGTCCTCAAACCCTACGTAGGAGCCGACAATGATGAGTCGTGATCGGAGATTATGCGTTGACCGATAGGCATGAAAAAATTTGATTAGATCCTCGATCCGCTTGTTGGGGATGACCCGCCCGACAAAAAGAATATTGGTCCACGCATCGTTAAACTGTGAGACCAAGCTCCAATCCGGCTCCCCAGCGAGGTGATCGAAGTTCGGTATCACCGGCAAGACACCTGTTTTTCTGAAGCCAAGCGCCTGAAGTTCCTGACGGTTGAACTCGGAGTCGCCTAAAGCCAGGTCGCACCTCGGGATGTAAGCACCCAGCTCACGTCGACCTTCCCAGCATCTGAGTGCTAAGAGCGGATGGATGTCGATGAAATATTCTGGAGGCGTTATGTTGTGGTAGATCAGTGCCATGCGGCTCGGTAGCGCGTAGGCGGTCCGAGAGGCCTTAGACGACAACGAGAAGTGGTGGATTAGGAGGTCGTCAGCTGTTGCTGCACCAGGTAGACCACGAAAATTTCTAGTGAGAGGCTTTAGCCTCGAATCGGCTGTCTCAACGAAAATGTCCGAAGAAAAACCAGCTTCACGCAATACACGTTGAATACCGAGCACTTCGTGACCGATAGCATCGCCGTAACTGAGAGTTGCGAGCACCTGGTGGGCCGCCGGACGATCGGCACGTCGTGTAGTCTTCAGTGTCACAATTCACCTTCGTCGGGCAGCTCTTGGGCCGCGATTGAATTTCAGAGCTGGCCCGGTCGGTAAGGCGTCGACAGTTTCTCTCGTCGGTGCAATGTTACTTCGCCATCGGTGAAACCAACCCGGTAGTGGTTCCATTCGCTGCGCTTCTTCCCGTTTGAGATGATTGAGCACTTCAAGGTATTTCCGTTCGATGATCGGCCAGGAGTAATGTCGCTGAAAGTACTCGGACCCGTTCACGCTCAACGCAGCATGAAGCGGCCGATTTGTCTCAAGTGCATGTAGCGTTTCAGCGAATTCCTCGTAGTTCTTGTAATAGAGTCCGGCTTTGCTTCTGATGCATTGTCCTTGGAGGACGTCGCAAGAACCATTGGCTATCACCGGTCGGCCCATCGCCCATGCTTCGAGCGTGACCATTGATAAGCTCTCGAATTTTGAGGGCATTACGAGCGCGCGCGCAGCTGCTAGGGCATCGAACTTGTCTTGGTCCGACACGAATCCCAAATGGCGAATTCGCGGATGCGAGGGAATTTGAAGGATCGAGCGTCCAATCAGTACTAATTGGAGCGACTCTGACACCCGTGACGCATAATTCCTGAAAAACTGGAAAAGTTCTGGGCACCCCTTGTTTTCGTCAAGGCGGCCGATATAGACGATGAAAGGTTGCTGAATATCGAATTTCTGGCGGAACCGTTCGGCGTTACTGTCACTCGGAATTTCCGAGCCGACACCGACCACGGTATGCCGGACTTTAGAGTTTCCTGCGACCGCTTGAATCATCGCGCGTTCTTCGAATGAGTTATACATGATGCCGCGAACGCCACGGAAAATTGGTCCAAAGATCGACAAACCGATTGCGGGATCACGTTCCGCTGTTGGCACTAGGACCGCACGAGGAGCAACTGCGCGGCATCCGTGGTAGGCATGGGCGTAGCGGTAGCTAAAAAACAGAAAGAAATCATAGGCGCTAGCGTTTTTTCGAAGATATCGTATTAGCCGGGGGCTGGTCGGGCCTTCACTTTCCAGCCATGCTAGTTCGTGCGCGACCGAATGCCGCTGCTCAAACACTCGGTGCGACCACCGGCCAAAGATTAATGGGTCCCTAGGGTGCCTGACGGGGAACCGGCGGACCAGTAAATTTCCTACACGGTCTTCACCAGGAGCGAACTCATCTCTCCACGAGACATAGTCCCTTGCGCACGTGGTTAACACCTCCACTTCAGCATGTTTGGCGAGATGCTCGGCGATGTACCGGGCGTGAAGCTCGGCGCCTCCGTTAATGTCGGAGCCGTAACGCTGAACGACAACGGCCAGTTTCACTTTTCAGGCGTGTCGGCAGCCCCGTCGTCAGGTGTCCGTGGGGTGGCCGCCTCGGGACGCTCCGGTTCTTCGGTTGAAGACTCGGCGCTATTAGCGGACCCTGCACCTACTGCGGTTTCCGCTATCGGTGAGGGCTCGTCTTGATTCTCGGTTTCCGCGATTTTCGTTTCGGCTTCGACGGTCTGATTCACCTCTCCATCTTGGGTGGTTCGACGTCGACCTCCGCGCCGTCGCCGTCGTCGTCGGCGCGGCTTCGACGCGCCGTCACCAGAATCCTCGGTAGCGGGCTTAGCCTTGCGCTCTGTTGGGGTGCCTGCAGCCGGTGGATTAACCAGGCCTTCGAGGGCGCGGGCGCGGCGCTCGTCAAAATCGAGGCGGCTATTTACCGACTGCACCTGCATCTTTAGATTGTTGACCTCGATACTGAGGCGCGTGATTTCAACGACAAGGTTGTTAAGAATTTCATAGCTCAACGCGTCGTGGTCGTCCTTCGCACCGAAACGAGCCTCGATGTGAGAGTTGATTGCGTTCTGTTTAGCGTTGATCGTGCTTTGCTTGTGTAATGTGTCACTTTGCTTGTGTAATGTGTCACTTTGCTTGTGTAATGCGTGAATTAGAGGATTAGGGTTAAAGAAGAGCTTCAGAACTGGTCGGAGCAAAAGCCTGACGAATGCGACTAGTCCTCGGGTTGATTCGTAAATCGTGTGATTCTCGAATGAGTAGTTTTCTATATTTTCTGGTTCTGGCAATGAGTAATTTTCTGTATTTTCTGGCCAGGTAGTCTTGGGTCGCTCACGGAAATGCTTCAGTAAATCCGAGCGCACCCCGGTGGGGTCAAGAATCCTTTGCAGCTTAACGTTGGCGAGTTCACGAATCTCCTGGTCGGTATAGTCGACGCCACGCTTGTCACGGATTCGCTTCCTGATGTGCCGCATGATTTCTTCGACGTCGATGGACCCCGATCGAATTGCAAAGTCAGCCATAAGGTCTCAATTTCTAGCCTGACGACGCAGAGCGCCGCCGGCGGGTAAAGTCACCAGGGGCGATACACGAGGAGGACCACCGCCCCAACCCACAGCGCGACGCAGACCAGTAAAGGCCGGTCGGCTAAGAGTAACTCGGCGGGACTCCCCCCGCTCGCCTTTTGGTGCACTAGATACAAATACCGAAAAATGCCGTACAAAGGAAACGGAATCGTTAGACCGAGCCAAGGTGTTTCGAAACGCGCCTCCACTTCCGGACTGATAGTGTAAAAGCTATAGGCGATCAAGGTGGATGCCGTTACCACCGAGATCATCTGATCTAGGAGGTAAGGGCTGTATTCGCCCAGACTCGGGCGATGCTGTGCGGCGCGCTCAGCCATCAACAGAATCTCATGCCGACGTTTACTCAATGCCAGAAATAGGGCCAGCAGGCTTGTGCAGATCAGCAACCAGGCGCTGACCGGCACACCGATTGCTACACCGCCCGCTATCGCCCGCAGGATGAAACCCGCAGCGATCGTCATCACGTCTAGAATGACGACATGTTTTAACACCGCAGTGTACAGCAGCACAACCGCGGCGTAGGTCGCTGCGATAATGGCAAGAGAACCCGAAAGCGCTGCGGCCAGAAGTAGGGAGCCTGTAGCAAGTGCTACAGCGGTCACTAGAGCTCCCCGGACCGAGACGCGGCCTGAGGCGATCGGACGTTTGACCTTATGGGCGTGTCGACGGTCAGCTTCACGGTCGGCTATGTCGTTGACGAGATAGACTGCTCCTGAAAGCCCGCAAAACAGAACGAAGGTGATTACCGAACGCAGGGCTGCGTCCGGGTCCGTAAGCCGTTGTCCAAATAGGAGGGCTGCGAAAACCAGTAAATTCTTTGTCCACTGGCGAGGCCTGAGGGACCAGAAGAGGCCAGCAGCGAACGAACCGCCTGACGCGCGACCAATATCGGCGCCCGCAGCTGTGGGAATAGGTTGCAGAGGATTGTACGCCATTATGCACGGCGACCGGTCGTCCAGCCTGACGCCCGCTTCAGTCGAAGTTTTGGCGTAGCTTCTTCCGACTACGCTTACGTGCGAGGGCCTGCTTCGCACGGCGTTTGTCGCCCGGCTTGAGATAGAACGAATGCTTCTTGATGTCCTTGATTATGTCTTCTTGCTGAACTTTCCGTTTGAAGCGACGGAGCGCACTTTCAATCGATTCTCCGTCCTGGATCTTTACTTCTGCCAACCTGAATCCACCTCCTTACCGGCCAAATAGGCACCTATAAGGCTAAATGGCTCTGGCCGAATATGCTAGGCTATCACAGGTGGGCTCTGATTCTAGGCCCAAAGGCTGGTAGGTCGCAGCGCTTCCGCGAAGGCATCTAATGATATCCAAACTATTGGATATTTATCACTAACACACTTATTGTCATGAGTATAGTGGCTTCATGCGGACCCTGATTATCGGAGGAGGTGCCCGTGAGCATGCCTTGGCCTGGAAGATTTCTGCCGAGCAGCCAACGGGGCACTTGGTCTGTGCTCCTGGTAATCCGGGAATGGCCACGGTCGCGAAATGTGTTTCGGTTGACCAGGCCGACCCAGAGGCTCTCTTCCAGTTGGCTGAGCACGAGGATTCGGACCTCACGGTCATTGGTCCCGAGTTGCCCTTGGCAAAGGGTGTCGCTGATCGGTTTGCGGCAGGAGGGCGTCTCCTATTTGGACCGACCCGAGCCGCGGCCCGCCTAGAATCGTCCAAAGCCTTCGCTAAGGCCTTCATGGCCAGACACCGGATACCAACAGCGGCGCACGAAATTCATACCGACATATCCAGCGCACTGGCCGCCGTGCGATCGGGTCGGTTCGACTATCCCGTTGTAATTAAGGCCGATGGTCTGGCAGCGGGTAAAGGCGTCATCATAGCGACTGATTTGACAACCGCTGAGCAGGCCGTTCAAGAAATTCTAGTGGAACAGCGCTTTGGAGCGGCGGGCGCCACCGTTGTAATCGAGGAGCACCTTAAGGGGGAGGAAGCATCCTTTTTCGCGATATGTGATGGTCAAACAGCACTCACGCTTCCATCAGCTCAAGACCATAAACGGGTGTTCAATGGTGATGAAGGGCCTAATACAGGCGGTATGGGCGCCTTTGCACCTACTCCACAGATGACTGACCAGATTCAAGCGCGCGTTATAAATGAGATTGTTGAACCAGTGCTTTCCGGCATGGTGGCTGAGGGGCAACCCTACGTTGGTGTGCTCTATGTAGGGCTCATGCTGACTGTGGAAGGGCCGAAGGTCATCGAGTTTAATGTCAGATTTGGTGATCCCGAAGCACAGGTCGTTCTCCCGTTGGTCAGTGAAGGCCTAACTTCGCTTCTCATGGCGGCGGCCCAAGGCGCATTGGCCGGACAAAATTGCTTAGTGGATACCAAACCTCACGTCGGGGTCGTCGTTGCCTCTGGCGGCTATCCCGATTCTTATCGAACTGGCTTTCCAATCTCCGGGCTTGAGGCAGCTGTCGCATGTGAGGACGTTTTGATTTTCCATGCCGGCACCAACCGGACTGAGGCAGGCATTGTTACATCGGCCGGCCGCGTATTGACAGTCGTCGGGCGGGGCAGCACTTTCTCCGAGGCCATCGACCGAGCTTATGGCGCGATAACGTTAATCGGATTTGACGGGATGTACACTAGGACAGATATTGGCCGGAAGGCATTGGCGCTGGCATCCTGATAGCAATAAACCCCGGGAGTTGAAAGATGAATAAGTGGCAAGTTGTAATTCTAATGGGATCGGATTCAGATGCGTCTGTGATGCAGGCCACGGCGGATGTTCTAACAAAGTTCGGCGTTGGTTACACGATGACCGTGGCGTCAGCGCACCGGTCGCCTGACCGGGTCAAACGGTTAATTGATGAGGCGCACGCCGGCGGTGTTGGCGTGTTCATTGTAGGAGCTGGTGCCGCCGCTCATTTAGCCGGGGTTATTGCGGCGCATTCCTCTATTCCAGTTGTTGGTGTACCGATCGATTCAACCGCGCTGAAAGGGATGGATGCGCTACTAGCAACAGTCCAGATGCCTCCGGGGGTTCCAGTAGCGACTATGGCTATAGGAAAGGCCGGTGCGACCAATGCTGCTGTTCTTGCAGTTCAGATTCTGGCCACGGGAGATGCCGCATTGGTCGACAAGTTGACAGAGTACAAAGCATCCCTAGTAGCTAAAGTCGAGAAGGCAGCCGCCAAGGTTGAAGGCTAGCTCGCGACGGATTCAGCAATGAAATTTGCTCTCGTCACTTTTGGATGTCGAGTGAATCAGGCCGATTCGATGTGCCTCGATGGAGGCCTCCGTGCTGTCGGAGGACGGCCGTCGCATTTTGAAGACGCGGACCTTGTTGTGGTCAACACGTGTTCTGTTACTGCGTCGGCCGATCAGTCAGCACGTAAGATGATTCGGCGGGTCGGACGGAGTAACCCTGACGCGCGTATCGTTGTGACAGGGTGCTATGCCACACGCGCGGCCGAAGAAATCTCAGCGTTACCGGGCGTTGAAGCAGTTGTGCCAAATGCTCGCAAGGAACAACTGACGGATGATCTGCGAGCTCTCATCCGTTTACTACCAAAGGGAACGGGCGATGGGCCGTGCGGGGTCCCACTTGAGACGGTTGCTCCAAGTCGGACGGTGCACATGCTGTGTGTACAAACCGGGTGTGACGAGACCTGCACTTACTGCATCATTCCCAGCACGCGCGGGCGCGGGCGAAGTCGATCGATTGATGAAGTGCTTGAGCGTGTCCAATCGGCAACTGATGCTGGCTTCAAGGAAATCGTTTTGTCGGGTGTGCATCTCGGTTCCTATGGTCGAGATCTAAGTCCGTCGGCGTCGCTACTGGAACTTGCGAAAGCACTTGATGGTCAACGAACTGACTGCCGCTTTCGAATTAGTTCGCTCGAACCAATGGATTGCGAGCCGGCACTGATCGAGCTTGTTGCTAGGAGCGGCCGCTTTACTCCGCACTTTCATTTGCCCCTTCAGCACGGGAGCGATAACTGCCTGCGATCGATGGGCCGACCATATTCAAAAGATGACTATCGACGCGTTGTCGAAGCCGTACGCGAAGCATTACCGGATTCAGCTATCGGTTCAGACGTAATGGCTGGCTTTCCAACCGAGACTGAAAGCGATCACGACGAGTCAGTTCGATACCTGGCTGACTCACCCCTCACCTATGTGCATGTATTTCCCTACGCTGACCGTCCTGGGACGTTAGCAAGTCGGATGCCGAAAAAGAACGCCACCAACGTCGTACGGCGTCGCGCAAGTGAGCTCAGAGCCGTAGCGGCACAGCTTCAGGGTCGCTTTCGACGCTCTGCGATTGGCACGGTGCGTCCGGCGCTTATACTCGAGGGCGGCGGATTGGCGCTGACGGACAATTACCTGAAGGTTCAACTTCGCGAACCGGTCTCACGCAATAGCATGGTCAACGTCAGGATCAATTCGGTGACTGGCGGTCAAATGATGGGCGAGATTGTCGACCCAATTTACAACTCAGCCGTTGGAGTTGAGTGCACTCCTGTGTCCATCAGGCCTGCTAATTGCTGACTGGGTGACGGTCGGGTTCCTTCGAGGACGAGTTGTCCACAGGCCGCACGAATATCCCGGCCGCGACTCTTTCGGATAGAAACGGTCACGCGCTGTTCGGCCAACAGCCTACCGAATCGGTCGATCTGTCCTGAGGATGGCCGTTCGTAGGGAATTCCCGGAGCGCTGCTCAGCGGAATCACGTTGACCTTGGCGCGAAGTCCCGTAAGTAATTTCGCTAACCGGCGTGCGTCAGCGGGTGAGTCGTTGAAGTTTCGGATCAACACGTATTCGAATGTGATCCGGCTTCGCCGTTTCAGTGGGAAAGCGCGACACGTGGCCAGAAGCTCTGCCAATGGATATCGCCGGTTAACCGGTAACAGAGATGAGCGTTGCTCCTCGGTCGTTCCGTGAAGAGAAATCGCTAAATTCGGCATGATTGGTTCGCTGGCCAGACGGGTGAGTGCTGGTAGGATTCCGACGGTCGATAGAGTGATGCGCCGGGGAGACAAGGCTGCACCATGGGCAGAAGTCATTATCCGAAGGGCGTGCATCGTTGCCTCGTAGTTGTGCAGTGGTTCACCCATTCCCATCAGTACGACGTTGACTGGCTGTTCTAATAGCTTCAGTTCCGACCTTAATAAGCGGACTTGCGCAGCGATCTCTCCGGCGGTTAGATGCCGTTGGAGGCCCATTTTAGCGGTCAGGCAAAACGTACACTGCATTGCACAACCCACCTGAGTTGAAATGCAGAATGTGTGAGCTGGCGAATCCGGAATGTAGACGGCCTCGATGCGCCGGCAATCAGTTAGTTCGAGAAGGAACTTCATCGTGCCGTCCCCGGATAGCGCGCGTTGGACAACTCGAGGTGTTGAAATCGTGAAAGCTTCAGCTAAGGACTTACGGTATTTCTTGGGCAGATCGGTCATGTGTGCCCACTCGTTCACCGCGCGCCCATGTACCCAGGAATAGATCTGTTTAGCCCGATATGGCTCGATACCCAACGGAGCCAATGCGCCTTCAAGTTCCTTGAGATCAAGTTCTGCTAGGTCGCAGGTCGAACCAGTCACGTCTGTTCACCTTGTCGAGGCCGAACCCCCATCGTACCATGCCGCCGCCGGTTTGCTCTGGGCTGAATAGTGCGAAAAGTCGCGAATATTTGCGGGTTCATAGTTGATGAGATGAGCCACGCGTGATATGATCTGGCTTTACGGTTTATCACGTAAGCCCTTTTTGATCAGTGACTTGCGAGGTTGCACTAAACTTGCAAGACGACTTGAGTTTCTTCCTCCGCCGATGATCGTTCGCGAGGTGTTCGACAACGGTCTGCGCCTGATCACCGAGGCGATGCCGCATGTTCGCTCGATTAGTCTTGGTGTTTGGATTGCCCGTGGTTCCCGCCATGAAGACCCTGGCCAGTCAGGAATATCGCACTTCATTGAACACATGCTGTTCAAGGGGTCCGCATCGCGATCGGCACAAGAAATTGCGCAAGCCATTGATTCGATAGGTGGTCAAGTCGATGCTTTCACTGCGAAAGAATACGCGGGCTACTACGTAAAGGTGCTCGACACACATTTGCCGGCCGCTTTCGACATCCTGTCGGACCTCATTCTTCATCCTAGCTTTCGTGAAAAAGACATCGAAAGGGAGAAGAAGGTGGTGCTCGAAGAGATCAAGATGGTCGAGGATACGCCGGATGACCTAATCCATGAGTTGTTCATGCAGGAATTTTGGGAAGACCATGCTCTGGGTCGGCCGATTCTCGGTGCCCCCAATGTCGTATCTACGTTCACAAGTGATGAGCTCCGAGGGTTTTTCGAACAGGCCTACATAGCACCGAACGTGGTTGTTTCTGCCGCCGGTAATCTTGAGCATCCTCAGTTACGCAGCCTCGTCGAAGCCGCGTTTGGCGATTTGCCGGCAACTGGCGCTCCAGTGTCGTGGGTTCAACCCGCCACGATGCCGCAGATACATCTGCGCAATAAGGACCTTGAGCAGAGCCACATTTGCGTTGGCACTGCTGCCTACCCCCAGGACCACCCAGATCGCTATACCAGCTATCTGATGAACACGATCTTAGGTGGTTCGATGAGTTCCCGATTGTTTCAGCATATCCGTGAAGAGCGCGGACTAGCCTATGCTGTGTCTAGCGGTCTCAACGTATATCGCGATACAGGAGCACTTGTTGTTTATGCGGGTTGTGCGACGAACTCGGTCGCCCAAGTCCTTGACTTGGTTGTTGATGAGATGCGCGCTTTGGCTGACACAGCGGTGCCGGCTGCTGAGTTGCAGCGAGCCAAAGACCACTTAAAGGGGAGCTTGATGCTCTCCCTGGAGAGTACTTCGTCCAGAATGTCGCACCTTGCAGGCCAAGAGCTTTATCTCGGCAAGCAGGTCGGCTTGGACGAGACCCTTGAGAGCATCGACCGCGTGACGATAGGGGACTTACAGCGCATAAGTCGTGACTTGTTGGTGGATAGTCCTCGGGCCGTAACGGTACTAGGGCCGTCGACCGGACTTGATCTGTCGGCTGAGCGTTTGGGTGTCGGTGTCGCGACCGTCGTCGAATAAACACCGGCCATCATGGGAAGGGTAAGACTATCTCTGTCGAACTAACAGTCCTCGGAAGTGGTAGTAGTGGGAACGCCACCCTTGTGACCAGCGACAACGACAGAGTGTTGATCGACGCTGGATTGAGTTACCGTGCTATACAGCAGCGGCTAGATAGCTTGGGCCTTGCTGCTGACACTCTCCGTGCTGTGCTCATTACTCATGCCCATGTTGACCACGTGCGGAGCGCGGGAATGCTCTCGCGAAAGCACGGAATTCCAATTTATGTCACAGAAGCGACTCGTACTGCTTGGGGTGAGGGCGCCCAGAAGGTCGCAAATTGGAAATTCTTGATCCCTGGACGTATGGTGGCTTTCGGCGCGATGCAATTTGTCCCGTTTGGTGTCTGTCACGATGCTGACGATACGCTCGGGTTCCGGATTAACACTCCAGACGGCGCGATTGGATTCGCGACTGATGTCGGGAACATTACCGAGGATTTGATTTCCCGCTTTGCGACGTGCCGTGTGCTAGTGATGGAATCGAATCATGCGGTAGAGTTGCTCCGCGTAAGTCCATACGCGGCCAGTGTTCGGTCACGCATTGCTGGGGATGATGGACATCTGTCGAATGAAGATGTGGCTGCCTTTGTCCGCGACCATTTGGGCGCTGATGTGCGCTGCATCGTCTTGGCTCACCTAAGTCGGGTCAACAACGTGCCGGAAATTGCCAAGATGAGCTGCTTGGATGCACTTTGCGCGGTCGGGCGCGAGGATGTTCGGGTGGTGGTCGCGGACCAGGATCGACCAACGCCTACGATTGACCTAGCTAGTCTGTCTCGCTACTCCGCGCGGTTGGCGCCAACGCAATCAGGTCTGACTCAGACCGATCTACCGTTTGCCTAATGCTTGATAATTAGAGAACTGTAAATGATTCCTCGCTATACCAACCCTGAAATGGGCCGCATTTGGACTGACCAGCACCGCTATGAGACCTGGTTGCTCGTTGAGACGACCGCGGCTGAAGCGATGGCTGAGGTTGGGATGATTCCCGCTGAGGCCGCGCGTGACATTCGTGAACGCGGCGCTGTGGACATAGCGCGTGTTGAGGAAATTGAGGCTACGACCCAGCACGATGTTATTGCCTTCACCACTGCTGTAGCTGAGCGCGTTGGCGACTCGGCACGATGGCTGCACTTTGGCTTGACCTCCTCGGATGTGCTCGATACCGCGCTTGCTCTCCAGATGGTGGAGGCCTGTGATCTAATTCTTTTGGACCTGAATAAACTCTTGGAAGTTATTCGGACCCGTGCGGAGGAACACCGCATGACTCCGATGATCGGGCGGACTCACGGTGTGCATGCCGAGCCGATGACTTTCGGTTTAAAGCTGGCGCTCTGGCACGCCGAGTTGGCTCGCAATCAACTGCGGCTAAACCGGGCTCGTGAGGTAATTAGAGTTGGTAAAGTTTCCGGTGCGGTTGGCACCTACGCGCATCTCGATCCAGCTATCGAAACTAGTGTGTGCGAACGGCTCGGCCTTTCCCCGTCGCCGGTGTCGTCGCAGGTATTACAGCGAGACCGGCATGCTGAAGTACTAGCCACTTTGGCGATCGCGGCTGCTTCGATTGAGAAGTTTGCGCTTGAGATCCGTGGCTTGCAGAAGACCGAGATCGGCGAAGTCGAAGAACCGTTTGGAAAGGGACAAAAAGGTTCATCGGCGATGCCCCACAAACGAAACCCAATTGGCTGCGAACAATTGACCGGCTTGGCGCGTTTACTTCGAGCAAATGCTATGGCAGCGTTAGAGAATGTGGCGCTGTGGCATGAGCGCGACATTTCCCACTCGTCGGTCGAGCGGGTAATCGTGCCAGATAGTTTTATCACCCTCGATCACATGTTGCGCCGTTTTACGCGGATTGTCAGTGGGCTCGTTGTGCATCCGGAGCGGATGCGCGAGAACCTTGAGCGTTCGCGAGGCGTCGTTTTTTCCGGGAGCGTATTGTTGGCACTCACACAGCGGGGCGTGTCACGCGAACAAGCATACGAGTGGGTACAACGAAATGCGATGCGATCTTTCGATGAAGCGATGGATTTCAGGGCTCTACTTATGGCCGATGCTGAGGTTACGGCCGTTATGCCCGAAGAAGCGCTTGAGCGAATGTTCGATTTAGATGTGCAGTTGAGGCATGTGGATAAGATTTTTGAGAGAGTCTTTGGGACGAACACTAATCAGGGAGCGGAGCCGTGAAGGCGCGCGTGTTCGTGACGCTCAAAGAATCAGTGTTCGACCCGCAGGGTCAGACGATTGCTGACGCTCTCCATACTATGGATTACGACCGCGTGCGGAACGTTCGACAAGGAAAGTATTTCGAACTTGAACTCGACGTTGAAACAATTGACGACGCCCGTGCACTGGCCAACGAAGTAGCTGATAGGTTACTCGCAAACCCGGTCATTGAAAGCTACAGAATCGACATAGAAGACGAGACGATCGGAGTGTCGAAGTAGGGGCTTTCGGGTCGCCATCATGAAATTCGCCATTGTCGTTTTTCCTGGGTCCAATTGTGACCACGATGCTTATTACGCCACAAAACACGTCCTAGGTGTCGACGCTGAGTTCGTGTGGCACAAGGAACTTAGTCTTCAGGGTGCGGATGTAGTGATTTTGCCTGGCGGTTTTTCCTACGGTGATTATCTCCGGACAGGTTCGATTGCCAGATTTTCTCCGGTCATGGCATCGGTACTGGCGTTCGCGGAGGCTGGCGGCCCCGTGCTCGGAATCTGTAATGGATTCCAAATACTGCTCGAGGCCGGTTTACTACCTGGCGGAATGCTATATAACCGCAGTGTTAAGTTTCAATGTGAGCAAGTTTATGTCCGTGTCGAGGCACTCGATACGCCGTTCACCTGCACTGCGACTCTGGGTCAAGTGTTGCGCATCCCAATCGCGCATGGCGAAGGCAATTACTTTGCACCGCCAGATGAACTCGACTTGCTCGAAGCTAATCGTCAGGTGGTTTTCCGTTACTGCGATGTCGAAGGGGCGGTTGCCGATGCGGCAAATCCTAATGGTTCGGCGCGCGGCATTGCAGGACTTTGTAACAAACAGCGGAATGTCGTGGCATTAATGCCGCATCCGGAGCGCGCCTGCGAGTCGGCGATGGGGAGCGCTGACGGCTTGGTAGTCTTCGAATCTGCCATTGCGCAACTAAAGAGTGATGGAATGGTGCTGCCCGGATGAAACAATGTGATTAGGCGAACCGGCCATGGTTACGATTAAATCCAAGACTCTTGACCACCACGGCTTGAGTCGTGAGGAGTACCAGAAGATTCTCGAGATCCTTGGTCGAGAACCCTCACCCACGGAGATCGGCATCTTTTCAGTGATGTGGTCGGAGCACTGTAGCTATAAGAGTTCACGGATCCACCTGCGGACACTGCCGACGACTGGAGCGCGTGTAGTGCAGGGCCCTGGCGAGAACGCAGGCGCCGTGGACGTTGGTGACGGGCTTGTCGCCGTTTTTAAAATCGAATCTCATAACCACCCTTCGTTTATCGAGCCCTATCAGGGGGCGGCAACCGGTGTCGGTGGCATCATCAGAGATATCTTCACTATGGGAGCGCGCCCGATCGCACTGCTCAATTCGCTACGCTTCGGGTCGCTCAATGACGTGAAAACTCGTGGCATCTTGGAGGGAGTGGTCGCTGGCATTGGGGGATACGGCAACAGTATCGGCATTCCGACGGTGGGCGGCGAAATCTTGTTCGAAGATACCTATAAGGGCAATCCGTTGGTCAATGTCTTCTGTCTCGGCCTTGCTCAAGCCGGTAAGCTCGTCATGGGAGAAGCGTCCGGTGTAGGTAATTCGGTGTATTACGTTGGCGCCAAAACCGGACGTGATGGCATTCACGGCGCAACGATGGCCTCGGCGGAATTTGATGAGCAGTCATCGGAGAAGCGGCCCGCCGTGCAGGTGGGTGATCCGTTTATGGAAAAACTTTTGCTCGAGGCATGTCTTGAGCTGATGCAAACCAACGCGCTCGTGGGGATTCAGGACATGGGTGCTGCCGGTCTGACCTGTTCGACTTCGGAAATGGGTTCACGTGGTGGCGTCGGTATTGACATTGATGTGACCCGAGTTCCACAGCGTGAATCCGGGATGACACCATACGAAATCATGCTGTCGGAGTCACAGGAGCGAATGCTTATGGTCGTCCGCCGCGGGCGGGAGACCGAGGTAGAGCGCATCTTTAAAAAGTGGGACCTGCATGCCGTGTCGATTGGTGTGGTGACAGATGACGGCCAGTTGCGTGTGCGTGAGGGAGACTCCGTAGTTGCCGAGATTCCGAACGGTGAGCTCGCCGATGAGGCACCTCTCTACAATCGCCCAACTGAGATCCCGGGGTATCTAGAACAGGTGCGTCGCTTGGATCTCGAAGCGTTGCCGGTGTTGCCGACAGCAGAGTCAGCGCTACTGAAACTTTTAGGTTCGCTGGCCGTGACTAGTAAGCATTGGGTTTACCGCCAGTACGATCACATGGTTCGCACTAATACGATTGCACCTGCGGGCATGGGCGCGGGTGTTGTAAGGCTGAAAGGTACGGATCGAGCCTTGGCAATCTCGGTCGACGGCAACGGACGACACTGCTATCTTGACCCACATCTAGGGGCAATGCTGGCCGTCGCGGAGGCGGCCCGCAACGTTGCCTGTGCGGGTGCTTTGCCGATTGGAGCTACCAACTGCCTGAACTTTGGAAATCCAGAGCGCCCAGAAATCATGTGGCAGTTTGCGCGCGCCGTGGAGGGGATTGGCGAAGCCTGTCGAGCCTTAGAGGTGCCGATTACTGGTGGCAACGTAAGCTTCTACAATGAAACCGATGGACAAGCAATCTATCCTACGCCGGTGCTCGGGGTTGTTGGGGTGATCGAGAATGCTTCCAGTGTTCTCAGTCGAGTATTTCCGTCATCCCAGTTGGCGATCCTGTTGTTAGGAGGTGGTCCCGGGGTATTGGGCGGGAGCGAGTATCTCAAGACGGTCTGTGGACAAGTTGCGGGTTCACTGGCCCCCCTGTCATTAGACTCCGAGCGTAGGCTTCAGCAACTTCTGGTTGAGCTCGCCTCAGCCGGTCTTATTCAGTCAGCGCACGATTGCTCGGATGGGGGTCTTGCTGTGGCGCTCGCCGAGTGTTGCTTCGATTCGGGCGGTGCAGGGGCCGACCTAATGATGCCTGATGACGCAAGTGAGGAACGCGCTGATGTTGCGGAAGCGTCAATCTTGTTCGGCGAGGCACCATCAAGGGTGCTTGTGTCGATCGCCGAAAGTGACTTTGGGATCGTCCGTAAGAAAGTTGAGACTGCAGATGTCCCGATTGCAGCCCAGGGACAGACCGGAGGTGACCGGATCACCATCTCGCTCGCCGGTCGAAAGGTGCTTGACTTACCGGTTGCTGACGCTGAAGCCGCGTGGCGGCAAGGCATGGAGCGATTTTTCGTTAATCGAGCAGCTTAACTATTTTCAATCAGTTACTTGGATTAGATTGCGATGTTTCCAACCGACATGAGCCGAATGAATACCCGCGATGGGTTTAGGGACGAGTGCGGCGTCTTCGGCATCTTCGGGAGTCCCGAAGCCGCAAACCTAACGTATCTCGGTCTCTACGCTTTACAGCATCGTGGTCAGGAAAGTGCTGGGATTGCGTCCGCCGATGGCGCCCGTCTGTTCCTGTCGCGGTCGATGGGCTATGTGTCTGAGGCATTCGACGAGTCCACGTTGCTTTCACTTAAGGGAACATCAGCAATCGGGCACGTACGGTATTCCACGGCTGGCGATAGCCGGCTAATTAATGCCCAGCCGCTTCTCATTGACTGCGCGCATGGCGAAATTTCACTGTGCCACAACGGGAACCTCGTTAACGCGAAAGAGCTTCGAGACGACCTCGTGCGCCGGGGCTCCATTTTTCAGACTGACAGCGACACGGAAGTCATCCTGCATTTGTATGCGCGCTCGCAAGCTCCGACTGCTGAGGATGCGATCATTGAGTCAATTTCTCAGGTGCGTGGCGCGTTCTCCGTTGTGATGCTGACGAAAGATAAGATGATTGTGGTACGAGACCCTCACGGTTTCCGCCCGTTTGCTATTGGCCAGCTCGACGGCGCAACGGTAGTCTGCTCAGAGACATGTGCGCTGGATCTCATCGGCGCAACTTATGTGCGGGATGTTGAGCCTGGTGAGGTAATAGTGGTCGACTCGAATGGTGCTCAATCGTATAAACCCTTTGCTGATGCCCAGTCCGCGCACTGCATTTTCGAACACGTGTACTTCGCACGGCCAGACAGTGACGTGTTTGGCCAAAGTGTTAATCAGGTGAGGACGAACCTTGGGCGTCGGCTAGCTCGGGAGGTTGGTGTTGACGCCGACGTGATTGTCCCGATCCCTGACTCGGGCGTCTGCGCTGCGTTGGGATTTGCGGAGGAGTCCGGTATACCTCTCAAGATGGGCTTGATTCGGAACCATTATGTTGGTCGAACCTTCATTCACCCACAACAGGCAATCCGCGATTTCAAGGTTAAGGTAAAACTAAATCCAGTTAAGAGCATCCTTGCGGATAAACGGGTCGTCCTTGTCGATGATTCAATTGTTCGGGGAACGACTGCCCGTAAGATTGTCGGGATGGTTCGTGCGGCGGGAGCGCGAGAAGTTCACATGCGCATTAGTTGTCCCCCCACGATTTCGCCCTGCTACTACGGTATAGACACTCCTCGCCGCTCTGAGCTAATCGGTGCTACACACACCGTGCCAGAAATTCAGGATTTTCTAGGAGCTGACAGTTTGGCCTATCTCGACTTGGATGGACTGTTGAGTGCTGTCGGTTCTCGTCGTGGGGATTACTGCACATCCTGTTTCACTGGCAAGTATCCGGTTGAATTTCCACGAGATGAGGATGCTTATCTCCAACTCGCGCTCAAGTTACCCAACAAATCGTGACGACTCTGTGCGCCATTCAGGTCTGCAGTCTCGCAGCACTGCGACCCGGTTTTCACATTCTGGTGTCCCTCGTCCACAGTGCCTCCTGGTGCCGTTTGATTTGGCCTTCGTCTCAATCGTACTGGGCGACCGGCGCTTCTGATATGAGCTAATGGTTGACTACAAGGCGTCAGGCGTCGACATTGATGCTGGAAACGAGGCAGTCAAGCGCATCCGCGGTCTAGCTCGCGGGACCTACACGACTAATGTCTTGTCAGACATTGGAGCGTTTGGAGGTCTGTTTCGGCCGGATATTGCCGGAATGCGCGAGCCGGTGCTTGTATCTAGTGTTGACGGCGTTGGAACGAAGCTTAAAGTGGCTTTTCTAGCCGACCGTCATGACACGGTCGGAATCGATCTGGTCAACCACTGCGTCAATGACATTATCGTGCAAGGGGCTGAACCCTTATTCTTTCTTGACTATTTGGCGACAGGACGTCTCGTACCAGACATGGTAACGATGGTAGTTGAAGGAATTGCGATTGCCTGTCGCGAGAATGGTTGTGCCTTGTTGGGCGGTGAAACTGCTGAGATGCCCGGCTTCTACGACGATGGTGAATACGATCTCGCCGGATTCATCGTTGGTGTTGTGGATCGGAAGCAATTACTTGATGGTCGAACAATCAAAAGGGGTGACTGTCTCGTCGGCCTCCCGTCATCAGGTTTACATACCAACGGGTACTCACTTGCCCGTCGTATTGTCTTTGATGAACTCAAGCTTGATGTGGACTCACTCCTCGATGAGTTAGGTCATACGGTGGGTGACGCTTTGCTGAGTCCTCATCGGTCCTACTCACGCTTGATTCGTCCACTTTTGGATGACCGAATGTTGAAAGGACTAGCGCATGTGACGGGCGGCGGCATGACGGAGAACATTCCGCGCGTGTTGCCAACCGGAACCTCGGCGATTATTGACAGGAACACCTGGGCTGTACCGCCGCTCTTTGGCTGGCTGCAAAAGTCAGGTGCGATTGCTGACGACGAAATGTTCCGTACGTTCAATATGGGGATCGGCCTTATTGCGATCGTGGATCATACGAAGGTTGACTCAGTGCTAGAACGGCTCGCTGAACAGGGTGAAAAGGAGGCTGGCGTCATTGGGGAAATCGTTTCGGGCGATCAGTTGGTGACGTACCGAACGTGATGAAGGCTCTCAATCGACGTCTCGGCGTGCTAATTTCTGGCCGTGGGAGTAACCTGCAGGCGATTATCGATGCGATCTCTAACAGACAGCTTGATGCCACAATTGGAGTCGTAATCTCGAACCGTGCTAAGGCTGACGGTCTCGGGCGCGCTCGCGATGCCGGAATTGAGGCCATCTACCTTGATCACCGTTCTCATGGGGACCGCGAGACCTACGATCGGATGCTCGTGTCAGAACTCCAAGCGCGGGGTGTGGGTCTCGTATGCCTAGCGGGGTTCATGAGGGTACTCACTCCGGTCTTTCTTGACGCGTTCCCAAACGCGGTTCTCAACATTCATCCTTCTTTACTACCAGCGTTCCCCGGCTTGGATGCACAACGTCAGGCTTGGGAACATGGGGTCAAGGTAACAGGGGCGACCGTGCACTTCGTAACTGCCGACCTCGATGCTGGCCCAATCGTTTCCCAGGTTTCGGTCCCTGTACGCGACGACGACACATTCGATACGCTGGCTGCGCGCATCCTAGAGGAGGAGCACCGGGTCTACCCAAAGGCGATTGCCGGTGTGCTTGACGGTGCTGGGATTCCTTCCTTGGGGTGAATCGGCACTCCGAAGCGTTCATCGCCAAATTCAGCCGTGCGGCTAAGCAAGTCTTGCCAATCGTAATGTCAGTAACCAAGGTGCACAGCGGCAGGAGTGGAAACCCGAGTTTCTGTCAGGTTACAAATAAGGCCGTCGCGCCAGAGTCAGGATCGCCACCTCAGGCGGACAGTTTAGGCGGAACGGCACATAGACTGTACCGATACCGCGGCTAACAAAAAGCGTTGTGTTCCTTTGGTGGAATACACCTGACGCGATTGGAAATTTTCTCGCCGCGATAGCTCCGAGTCCAGGAATGACGATCTGGCCACCATGAGTGTGCCCGGATAAAACGACGGATAAGTCAAGGGCAGCTGCCTCGAAAACCCGACGTGGATCGTGCGCGAGGACAATGGCTGGCCGGGTTGCGGAACTTAATAGGGGGATCACGTCGGTCGCCCGACGTGTCCAAAACCTCAAGCCAACCAAATCTAGCGATTCACTAGCTACTGTGATTCGAGTTCGAGCATCCATGAGGACCTCAAACCCTTGAGCGGTTAACGCTGCAGGCATCGCGCGCTCGTCATCGTGATTGCCGAGAATAGCGAACACACCATGGGGAGCTGTCAGTGGGGCTAGTATGTCCGCAACATCTTCAACAAACTGAGGGTCACGCCAGGTTACATAGTCACCGCCAAGGACAATGAGGTCGGGCCGTTCCTTCATCATTGCCGTGACAGCTTTCTCGATGTCCTCACGGGGTACAGTGAGACTTCGGTGTAGGTCAGTCAGAAGCCCGATGCGTAAACCCGAGAGTGCTTCAGGAAGGCCCGAGGAAAGAAGAGTCGTTCGGGTAATCTCAAGATTTCGACGTGCATAAAAGAAGCTATATGTGCCTGTGGCAGCAACACCACCAACGCCTGCGGCTATGATGGCCTTCATGACCGATCGACGACTGAGGCGGTCAGGTTCTGGCTCTTTCGCCATTGGATTGGTTGTATATTAGCAGGGCTTATGACGCTTGATGAACAGATCAAATACCTGACGAAGGGCTGTGTGGATGTGGTTCGCGCTGCTGACATGCGCACCAAGCTTGAACGTGCTTCTCAGCAAAGCCGACCACTCGTTGTGAAAGTTGGATTCGACCCGACCTCACCAGACCTCCATTTGGGTCATACGGTACTCATTCGGAAGATGAAACATTTCCAGGATTGTGGACACAGCGTGATTTTCGTAGTTGGGGACTTCACTGCTCTTATTGGTGACCCTACCGGGCGTTCCAAGACTCGTCCGCCGCTAACACGGGAACAAATTGCTGAAAACGCTGAGACCTATAAGAACCAAGTGTTCAAGCTTCTGGATCCAGAAAAGACGATCGTGGATTTCAATAGTCGCTGGCTCGGCGCCCTCTCCAGCGAAGAGTGGATACGGCTCACCGCCCGCTACAACGTTGCCCAAATGCTCGAACGTCGTGATTTCCGGAAGCGTTATGACGAGGGCCAACCAATCGCGATTCACGAGTTTCTGTACCCCCTCGCACAGGCCTACGATTCGATTTTCTTGAAAGCGGATGTTGAACTCGGCGGAACGGACCAGTTGTTCAACCTCAACGTTGGTCGAGACATCATGCCGTCGTTCAATCTCGAGGCGCAGATCGTGATGACGGTGCCACTACTAGTAGGACTCGATGGTACGGAGAAGATGAATAAGTCGACTGGGAACTACATCGGCATCACTGAGCCACCAGTTGAAATGTTCGGCAAGGTGATGTCGATCTCCGATGAATTGATGTGGACCTACTATAAATTCCTTACGGATGATTCACTAGAAGCTATCGGGTCGGTCAAGGCACGTGTAGACGACGGCATTTTGCACCCGAAGGACGCCAAGGTGGATTTAGCCAAGCGAATCGTAACGGATTTTCACTCAGCGGCTGAAGCGAAGGGGGCGGCCACGGAATTTGAGCGTGTGCACTCCCGCGGTGAACAGCCGTCGGATATGCCCGAGTTCAGTTTCAACCTCGATAGTGACTGGAAGCCACTTAACCGGATGATGGTCGATCTCTCCCTTGCGAGCTCAGCCAGCAATGGAACGCGAAAGATCTCTAGTGGAGCGGTGTTAATTGATGGTGAAAAAATTTTTGATCGGCATTGGAAACCAGTTCCTGGTGACTACGTCCTGCAAGTCGGTCGGCATTTCGTGAGGTTAGTGGTTAAGTAGGTCTAGGTGTGGCCTAGAGAGTTCTGCAGAGAGGGCCTGGTCTGGTCCACGAGGGCTCAAGAATCCAGTGTTTACGGCCCTGCCAGGTTGACACTTTCGGAGACCTTCTAGTAACCTTATCCGGTTTCCCCAGTGATCGGGGAGGGGCACTGTGCCCCGGTCGGGTTTATCCCGGCTCCTGGGTTCTTTGAAAACTAGATAGAGCGTGCAAGCACTAACGTTTGATGGAGCCACGTGCCATTTGGTGCGGGGCGAGATCAGACAGCCCGTCGAGTATCAGTTGAAGCGCTGATGCCTCTGTCGCATGTCGTTTGGTTTACCGGCCGGTGTGCGATGGTTGTGGATCGCTTCACGACTGAATGAACGACGCAAGAGCCAATATCAACAGGCGCTTGTGTTTTTTCAGTTGCTTACTTCGTCAGTTTTTCTGGCGAGGTAGCACCCGTTTTAAAACATGAGAGTTTGATCCTGGCTCAGAATCAACGCTGGCGGCGTGCCTAACACATGCAAGTCGAACGCGAAAGTAGCCTTCGGGCTGCAAGTAGAGTGGCAAACGGGTGAGTAACGCGTGGGTGACCTATCTTCGAGTGGGGGATAACGTTTCGAAAGGAACGCTAATACCGCATAACATCCCGCCTTTGGAAAGGTGGTGATCAAAGCCGGGGATCGCAAGACCTGGCGCTTGATGAGGGGCCCGCGTCCGATTAGCTTGTTGGCGGGGTAACGGCCCACCAAGGCGACAATCGGTAGCCGGCCTGAGAGGGCGGACGGCCACACTGGGACTGAGACACGGCCCAGACTCCTACGGGAGGCAGCAGTGGGGAATTGTTCGCAATGGGCGAAAGCCTGACGACGCAACGCCGCGTGGAGGACGAAAACCTTCGGGTCGTAAACTCCTGTCGAGTGGGACGAATACTACCTGGGTTAATAACTCAGGTGGCTGACGGTACCGCTAAAGGAAGCCCCGGCTAACTCCGTGCCAGCAGCCGCGGTAATACGGGGGGGGCAAGCGTTGTTCGGATTTACTGGGCGTAAAGAGCTCGTAGGCGGCTTGCTTAGTCGAACGTGAAATCCCTTGGCTCAACTGAGGAACTGCGTCCGATACTGGCAGGCTTGAATCCGGGAGAGGGATGCGGAATTCCAGGTGTAGCGGTGAAATGCGTAGATATCTGGAGGAACACCGGTGGCGAAGGCGGCATCCTGGACCGGCATTGACGCTGAGGAGCGAAAGCCAGGGTAGCAAACGGGATTAGATACCCCGGTAGTCCTGGCCCTAAACGATGAATGCTTGGTGTGGCGGGTATCGATCCCTGCTGTGCCGAAGCTAACGCATTAAGCATTCCGCCTGGGGAGTACGGTCGCAAGGCTGAAACTCAAAGGAATTGACGGGGGCCCGCACAAGCGGTGGAGCATGTGGTTCAATTCGACGCAACGC
>DASCOS010000016.1 GCA_036012125.1 Vicinamibacterales bacterium
GGCCGGAACCGTTGGACCCGATTGTGGTGAACGGCCTGACAGAAGAGTTTGTCATCGACTACACACCGGAACTCAAACAGCAGGCGATGGAAATTCTGAGCGATTATCGAATAGGTGGTCTTTATGTGCCGCCGCTTCCTTACCCACACGGCCACGAATATCGCAATGTCATCGGATGTCTAGGTGGAGTGAATATCTACCATCCGCCTGTTGCAGATTCCACTACGGGAGTGATGTACGCGTCGCACAATCGAAGTTGCAGTGCGCCTTCGTTTCTCGTGCCGACGAACGGGGTAGACGAGGAGCGCGGGTTACCCGGGCAATCTCCGGAAGCGTGGAGGGGACGTGAGCGGCACACTGCCACCACGGGAACGACGGTGGCAGCGTGGGCTCCCGGGGGACCCCGTGAGTTCCTGCCGATGATTGACGGACTCCCGGTTTATAAGCCACTCTACCAGGCGCTCGCGGCCTACGACATGAACACCGGCGAAAAGCTTTGGGACATTCCGGTCGGCCCGACGCCTGAGCGACTGGCGAACAACCCACTTTTGTCTGGTGTCGACCTTTCGAACACGGGAGGTACTGGGTATTCCATCCAAATGGTGATCGGCGATCTCTTGGTCCAAACGACGGAGGACCTGCGCGGGGCGACTGAGATGAACGCGAATGGTCGACCACTACTGCATGCCCGGAACAAACACACTGGGCAGCTGCTTGCGAGCCTCGAAATTCCAATTCCTGGCCAGTACGGGATGATGTCCTACATGCACCAAGATAAGCAGTACATCCTGATGCAGGCGGGGAGTTGGCGACAGGGAGAACCGAGTTCTTTGGTGGCACTGGCGCTACCGTAAGCACACGCACGGAACCGTCGCCAGGTTGGCGGCAGACTGTTCGCTTGTTGGAAACACCGAAATCGACGGCGGAGGAGTGTGATGGCCGGTCGCCACGCGATTCTAGTCTCAACGCTTGCGCTTATTTGGGCCAGCTGTGGTGGTGGGGTAGCTTCCAGTCCAACGCTCACCACGCCAAGTTCCACGTCCTCTTCCACCACCGCATGGCGCGGCATTGTCATTGCTGACGAGAACCGGTGCTCTCCATACACTCCGGAGGATTACAGCTATTCGCAATCGGTGGAAGATGACATCATCGCTCGACTGGGTGGCATCTACAGTCCCTACACGGCGGAATGCTTTGGGGGTAAGACCCTAACCGATATTGAGCATATGGTGGCGCGTTCAGAAGCTCATGACAGCGGACTCTGCGCAGCCGACGATGGAATCCGGAGCAGTTTTGGCAGCGACCTCGACAACTTGACGCTGGCAAGTCCGTCCGTGAACCGTTACCAAAAGGGCGCCAAGGATGCGGCCGACTGGCTTCCTACCAATAACCGATGCTGGTTTGCCGCGACGATCGTTAAGGTGCGACTCAAATACGGCTTGACCATCGATAGCCTCGAAGCCGCCGCGCTTGAAGAGGTGCTGACCAGCTGCACTTCTCTGGAGCTTGAGCGGCCTGTGTGCGCTAGCGGCACTTAGCCTGCTCAATTTTCGTGCTTGTATACCTGCCCTGCCTTCATCACGAAGTCCACATTGAGAAGCTCGGAAATGTTCTCGAGGGGGCTCGCGGATACCGCGATGACGTCTGCGAGTTTCCCTGGTTCTAGGGTGCCGAGATGATCACTCTGGCCCAGTAACGCCGACGCGTTCACCGTGGCCGTCACGATCGCCTCCATTTCGGACAGCCCAATATCGACATACCATTCAAGCTCGCGGGCGTTCCGGCCGTGCGGAACGACACCGGCATCACTCCCTGACGCAATCTTCACGCCCGCGGCGAATGCTTCGGCAACCCGTCTGGGATGCTCTACGAGTGAACGTTCCAGCCGCATTCGTGTCGCGGGGTCACGCCTGTCAAGCCCGTTCCGAATCATGTCTTTGACCATGAGTGTCGGTACTATGTATCCGCCCGATTCGAGTAAGAGCTGGTAAGAGGTGTCGTTGAGCCAGGAGGCGTGTTCAATCGAATCCACCCCGGCCTGAAGAGCCAGATTGATACCCGCGGTTGTATGCGCATGGGCCGCCACTCTTAATTCCCTGGTCTTGGCTGTGTTCACGACCGCCTGCAGTTCATCGAGCAGGAAAACCGCTGGAGCCAGTTCATGCGCGCAAGGCTGCGACCCACTACAGGTAGCGTAGACCTTGATGAAGTCGGCCCCCATTGCAATTTGACGACGGACGGCTTGCCGGCACGAGTCCGCGCTGTAACAAGAGCCGGAACTGCCATCAGTGCCAATCCTGATGGTGTGCCCGGCCACGTAGAGACGCGGCCCTACGAGGTCGCCAGTTTCGATGCCGTCTCGGAGCGCAAAAATTGACCATCCGGACGACCCGGGATTTCGCACAGTCGTGTATCCGGCATACAAAGTCTTACGAGCGTTCCGAATGCCGAGGTTCATGCTATAGACGTCTCGTCCCGCCCCTACTCCAGGCAGCGAGGTGCCTCGCTCAGAAGTCAGGTGTACGTGCATGTCGATCAGGCCGGGAAGGACAAAGTATTCCCGTAGGTCGATGGTTTCTGCATTGTCGAGTGCGAGTGACTCAGGGGTCGCAAAGCCGGACACGATGCGGTCGATCCGGTCATTGTTAATGATGAGGGTTTGATTTCTCGCAGGAGGCTGTCCGGGAGAGGACAGTAGGGTGCCGGCGTGGATAACGTGCCAGCGACCGGAAACCTCCTGTCCCCATGAGGCGCTTGCGACCAGTAGGCTGACCAAGCCGAACACCGCCAAACTGTGACGTTTCATCATGCTTTCCCCCAGCGGTAGATTTTAGATTCCTGGCCGTAAAATGGCCACAACAGGTTCCGTCTGCTTACGTCTGTACAACACGACACGTTCGATAGGCAAGGATTCGTTTATCTTCACTTCCGTTGAATCTGCTCTGGGCCAGCGGTAGGATCAGTCGCTATGAAAGCGGACCAACCCAGTGCCACGGCTATTTTTGTTGCCAATGGAGTGTGGTGGGTGAGTAACCACCCATCACTCAAGGTGGAAGTGCCTGCGCTTTTGGGAGAGCTGAACCTCCAAATGGTCGAGCATGTGAATAGAGGCGTCGACTACAGACTGGGCAGGGCACTTCTTCAGGTCAAAGTTGGTCTGATGCAAGCCGTGGTGATGCGAGGTTTCTATCTGCACTTTGTTCTCAGAAAACGCAGCATAGAAAATTATGTGCGACAAGCAGTGCAGCAGCATGCTCATCAACTCATCGTGATTGGGGCTGGGTTTGACACGCTCAGTTTGCGAATGGCGCGTGAACATCCCGAGTTACGCATTATTGAAATCGATCACCCCGCCACTCAAGCCTGGAAGCGAAACGCCTTGGAGAAGGTAATAGCCGGGCATAGCAACGTTCACTTGCTCCCACTGGACCTCACGCAACAGACTCTGCAGCAACTGCTCGTGAGTAATGAGCACTATCAGCCTGGCGTGAACACCGTCTTTGTTGCTGAGGGTCTCACGATGTATCTCAGCAGCAAGGAAGTGCGGGAAATTCTCGCCTTCATCAAAGAGACCAGTGCGCCGGGGTCGAGGTTTATTTTCACTTACATGGAAGAACGCCGCCGCGATGATTTTCAATTCAAGTTCGCGTCGCGGTTGGTCGATGTCTGGCTGGCCATGAAAGGCGAACAGTTCACCTGGGGGCTCGGAGATGGTCAACTGGAACCGTTTCTCGAGCAATCAGACTTCCACCTCTTGCACTGCGCCACGCACAACGAATTACGAGAAGAGTTGCTTTCACCCGCTAATCGACAGGCCCGTTTGGCCGTGGGTGAAAACATCGCCGTCGCTCAGTGGAACCAGTGAGTCCGGCGGTGAAGTATCGGATTTGAACCCCCGTCAGGGCCGAGATAGACTCTGGCTGCTTAGCACTACCGCCGTATGAGGCCGGAGCGGAGTGGTCAGGTGAACCGCTCCGCAGCGTTCGTTCGAGGATTAAACTCGCGGTCTTTTGAGAGCTTTATTGCACGACCAGGCGGATCATCCCGTCGCGCTTGTTTAACAGAAAGACCCTGGATTCGGGCCCGACACCGAGGCGTAGGTCAGCGCGAGTTGCCACCTCCTGGCCTTCCGCCGTGTTTTTCTCCTGAATCATCTGCAGCAGCGTTCTTGGTCCCTCGCCGTTGTTGAACAGAATGCGCTGAATGGCTCCTTGGCCGCCGGTAGGGAGGTCGTCGGCGGAAAAAGCAAAGACCTCGCCGCTCGGGTTATCGCCGAAGAGGACCAGGTTGGCGAGCTGGGGAATTGCGGATGAGCGATAGACATGCACCCCGGTTGCGGCAGAACTGCGCTGGAGCAGGGGGTCGAGTTGCCCGTACTCGACCACGGGATACGCCATCTGAGGGTCTCCGCGCTGGTTCGTCAGGCTTACTGCGCGACGGCTAATAAACGCAAAGCTCCCTTCCCAGGCGTTCCAACCGAGATTTCCGCCAGACGTCACGAGGCTAACTTCCTCAACAATGTTCTGGCCGATGTCGGCAACAAACATGTTGCCGGTATTCGGGTCCCAGGCAAAACGTTGGGGGTTCCGTAGGCCCAAGGCATACACCTCGCCAAGTGTGTTTGGGTTGCCATCGTTTGCAAACGGATTCGTGGAGGGAATGCCGTAGTGGCCGTTGGTACTGTTGGAGCCCAGCGGGTCAAGACGCAGAATCTTGCCAAAGGCGGAGCTTAAATCCTGTGAGAGATTCAGGGGGTCGCCACCGCTACCGCCGTCAGCCGCACCCATGTAAAGCAATCCAAAATCTTGATCACTAGGCGACAAAACCGGGTCAAAGGCGAGGTGGCCGCCGTTGTGGTTGCGAAAGGGTTGTTCAAACCTGACCAGCTCACGTGGCTGGCCGCCATCGTAGGTCACGGCTTCAGGATCCTCAGCGGTCCACTCGAGTAACACGGTATCGTGCGTGTTACCGCCGCCGCCTGATGTGAAATCGGCCGGTGGTTGAGTGTCACTGGTGTCCGTGAGGGTGTAGAGCTTTCCGAACCCGGGGGTGTCAGTCTCATTAAACTGTGGATGGAACGCGAAGCTTTGAAAACCTTGTTCATTACGAGAGGCTTCGACGTTCACAGCCCAGCGCGGGGCGTGTAGGTCGAGATACAGGGTGACGGTGTTGCCGTCATAGCTAACACTGTAGAGCAGTCCGCGCATGTCATTGACGAACAGACGGCCGGTGCTCGGCTCATCGACCAGCAGCATCATCCGCGCTGCCTCCCTATCACTATTCGGGATCGTCGCGAACTCCACAAGACCGACTTCAATAGCGGGGTGTCCCTCGGTGATCGGTATCGCGTACGGGTCGTTGGTTGTTTGGGCGGAGGTGCAAGTGGCGATCAACACTGCAGCCAGTAACGTCGGTATCTGTCGCATCATGGCGTATCCTTTTCGGCCGATGTGCTCAAAACATGTAAAGGGGGTCATGGCGCATTCAGAAACGCCCTGATTTTATCAAAGGCACGGTCCTGTTCACACCGAAACGATTGGTGGCCGCACCCGTTATTAAAGACCAGCGTTTGTGAGTTGGTTAAGTTCGCGAACTCCAAGGCAGGGCCCGGGGTCACCATGTGGTCCTGGGTCCCGACCACCACGAGCATCTCTGCGGTCACAGCATCTGCTGTCAGTGCCCAGTCGCCATTGAAGGAGGTTGAAATGTCGTGTCCAATCATTGCGTGGAGTTGGGCGACCCGGTCATGAATGGCGAGGCTCATGCCCCCCGCACGCCCGTCTGCGATTAACGTGGCCCCCTGGTCGTGGGGGTCTTGTCGCGCATGAAAATCTGGGGAGTAAAGTGCCAGTTGGCTGATCATGCCGGCCAGTTCACGTGCGGTCGCTTCATTACAATCACAATCGAGGGCTTGTTCCAGCGCGGTTAACTCGGCTGTCCATAACAGCAAGTCGTAGGAGGCTAAACGTGGGGAGCCAACAATGGGCACGGCTCGCTCCATGAAATCTGGGTAGGTTGTCACCCATTCGTAAGTTTGCATGCCGCCCATGGAAATCCCCATGACCGCATGCAGATGGGTAATGCCAAGCACTTCGGTCAGTAATTGGTGTTGAGAATGCACCATGTCCCCGATGCTGACTTGTGGAAACTCCTGTTGCGCTTGGTGCGCACTCGTGGACGGGGATATCGAGACCCCGTTGGCCATGGCGTCAACAGCAATGAGAAAAAACCGCGAGGTATCGACGGCACCAACTGCATCGCTTGAGAAGAGGTCCTCGGTGTTACCGGTGAACCAGGTGGGAAACAAAATGGCGTTCGTGCGGTCGGCGTTCAAGGTGCCGGCAGTTCGGTAGGCAAGCGTAGCATCCTGAATGACCTCGCCGTTTTCGAGGGAAAAGTCTCCCAGGTTGGCAATCTGGAGCGGGGGAGTGTCGGCTGCATGCAGCGTAATCGAAAAGAGTAAACAGAGTAGCGTGAGTACAGAAGGCATAGTGGGGCGCTTTCTTTCGTCAGAAGGTTGCAGATGTGGACCGCGTTAATCCTCATACACGTAACGGTAGCGATTACGGGAACATTTTGGACGCTTCTGTCTTACTGACGCAAACTTTTTCTCCATTGCTCCATGGCTTCGATTCTGTAGTTGAGTTCCCCGGAGACCCCCCGAAGTTCCTCAATGCGTTGATAGGGTCTGTAAAGCAAGAACGTGATGACGACTGACCAAGAAAGAAAGCCCCAAATCAATACTTCAGTTAGCTCCGACCATTCCATGTGAGCTCCAGTTAGAGGATGTTGGTGCTAAGTAGTGTGCACAACACACGCATCTGAGTTCCTCGACCTAGGGCACGCGCTCGGAGTAGTTCACGCCCATATAGAGCCGCCTGACGTTTCCATCGGCGTCGAGTTCGAAGCGCGCCAACTCGCCATGTGGACCGCCACCGGTGCCTTCGATTTTGAAGGTGTGTTCACCGAGTGGCCGGAGTGTCGACTTGCCAGTTAGCGGGTCGTCGCTACGCGGTGAGATGACGACCAGTTCCTCGTTGAGGACCATGACCTGTCGCTCGCCCCCGCGCGATCGATACACGCCGACATACTGCGTCCATGAGGGGTCGGCTGTCGCTGGTGGTGTCGGGCTCGCCGTGGCGCGCACGATAGCCGGGGCAAGCCACTCGAACGCTTTGTTCACGTAGCGACCCGGGTTACCGTCACCGCCGTTCGTGAACACGACGACACCGACGTTCTCCGTCGGGCTCAACTGCGTGCTCGTGCGGTTACCTGGATAGGAGCCGCCATGGCCGATGAGGTCGCGGTCCTCCCGGTGGGAAATGGAAAATCCCCAGCCGTTGCCGCCCCGCCAATTCTCTCTCAGCCAGTGGACACGTTGCATCTCGCGCAGCGTGTTAGCGCGAAGTACCTCTGTGGTGGGTTCTGCGCGAAGCCGCATCTGCCATGAGAGAAACCTCAGCATGTCGTTGACGCTCGACGAAAGCCCTGTCGCCGGGTCGAAGGAGCGGGCATCAACGAACGGCATTACATCCCGTGGTTTGTCAGGCCAGCGTCGCCCATAGCCTGTGACCAGGCGCGCCCGGTGTGCCGCACTTGGCACACCCACACTCGAAGAGGTCATGCCCAATGGCGCCATGATCTCGGTTTCCACATACTCCTCGTACTCACGTCCGGAGACGGTCTCCACGATCGCGCCCGCCAGGGAGAGGCCCAGGTTTGAGTATTTCCAAACCGTCGCAGATGGGTAGGCCGTCTGCTGTTGTGAGACGGTCTCGCGCAGGTCTTCACCAGTGGGAAATTCGAACTCCGTCCAGGACGGATGGTCGGACTCGCGCGGCAAGCCGGCCGAATGGGTCAAGAGATTCCAGACCCGGATTGGCTCGGCCTCGGGATAGGGATTCTGTATGTCGAACCACGGCAAATGGTCAGTGATCGGGTCGTCAAGCCGTAGTTTCCCGGCGTCGCGCAACTGCAGGATGGCGATGCTGGTGAACAGCTTCGAGTGCGACGCGATGCGAAAGATTGAGTCGACCTGCATTGGCAAGTTGCGCTCAACATCCGCCTGACCGTATGCCTGGGACCAGACCACCTCCTGGTCGTGCACAACGCCAATAACGAGACCAGGCAGAGAGATCTCCTTCATCTGCGCCTGAATCCAGACGTCCATAACCTTAATCTGCGAAGCCACCTCGGGATGGTCGGCCACCTCTTGGGCAGTGGCCGAGGCACTACAGAGGCAGGCGACGACGGCGACGAGCGACATCAGTTGTTTCATCACAGCTCTCCGATTCGGAATTACTGGGGGTTCGCTTCAAAAAGTGTTCTACCAGTCGTGTCAGACAGTGTCAGATTCGGGCCACCCACATCATGAAGTCTGATTCTAAGTTGTTCGGTTCCGGAGGTGTCAAAGAACGAAACGTTCGCTCCTTGTTCACTTGTCCCGAGACTCAATCGAGAGTTCCCGTTGCCATTATAGAAGACCAGATGTGCGCCAGAGTTGTTGGTAGATTGCTCGCCTTCGTCTTCCTGAATCGTGCTCTCCCAGCTCTGGAGACGGGTGTAGAGTTTCCCATCGACCCCATAAATATGGAGACCGGTGGCGTCGAGCACCCGGCTGGCTTGCAGGGCTGACGTCACAACTGCGCCCGTGGCGGCCGCCAGTATTACGCCGGTCAGGATGACAATCGTGTAACGGCTAGTCATCTCTCCTCCTCGCATCTGCGTTCAGAGCACCTACGGTGATTCGTATGTGCGACATTTTGGCACAAAGTGCCACATGCCTCACCCCACGTTGAACCGTTTCCCAGCCAGCGATAGAATTTGGCCTGCCAAGACCATCGGTAGCGTGAGAGAGTTCCGATGCCCGAGTCAGGGTGAGTTGAGGAAAGAAAATTATGGCCAAATTCAGTAGACGTAAATTTCTGTCAGTTAGCGGTGGCAGCTTTGGTCTTCTTGCGACGACCGGCGGTCGTCCGAAGGCGGCCGAATCTTTGAAGCCAAAACACAGCCAATCGGCTGCCAATGCCTCAACGGTCGATGTCGCGGTTATCGGTGCCGGAGCATTTGGTGGTTGGACGGCGCTCTACTTGCGTGAGATGGGCTTATCGGTTGCGTTAATTGATGCTTACGGCCCGGGCAACGCGCGCGCGGCGTCTGGTGGTGAAACCAGACAGATCCGCGCGGGATACGGTGAACGAGAGATTTACACCCGGTGGGTGCTTGAAGCGTTTAAGCGATGGGACGCTCGGCAGGAGGAGTGGGGTGGACTCCCGTTGTTCTACCGCACTGGTCAGCTTTCACTGCAGCGGCAATGGTCGAACAACCTCAGAGCTACGCAGCGGGTTCTGAACAAACTCGGAGTCGAAAACGAAGTGATTGAGCCCGATGAACTAGCCCGACGGTATCCCCAGTTCAATCTTGATAGGATTGCGTTTGGGCACTACACACCCAGCACAGGGGTCCTAATGGCAAGGCGGGGTTGTTTCGCCGTGGCCCAAGACTTCGAGCGCAAAGGTGGTGAGTTCATCCTTGCGAAGGCTCAACCGGGACGGCACGCGGGCAGCCAGTTACAGGAGGTCACCTTGTCGACGGGACAAACCATTGCTGCCGGTCAGTTCGTGTTCGCCTGCGGGCCCTGGCTGCCAAAGGTGCTACCGACTCCGATGAAAGGTCGGTTAGCAACACCGCGACGGGTGACCTTTTGGTATGGTGTGCCAGCCGACGACAGGCGCTTCAGTTATCCGCACTGTCCCAATTTTGGAATGGCGGGTGTGTATGGGTTTCCCAGTATCGAGGGGCGGGGTCTGAAGTTTGCAACGGTCTACGATAGCATCCCGTTTGATCCGGATTCGGATGAACGACTCGTGAATGACCATGAAGTGGAGCGGGCACGCGAATTCTTGCACCAATGGTTCCCGGCGCTGCTCGACCAGCCACTGTTGGAATCTCGCGTGTGTCAGTACGAATCGAGTGTGGATGCGCATTTCATCGTTGACCAGCATCCCGACATGGAAAACGTCTGGATTGTCGGTGGGGGTTCCGGGCACGGCTACAAGCACGGCATTATGCTTGGTGATTACGTCGCGCGGCGCGTCACAGGCAAAGCGACCGATCCCGTACTAGACCGAACCTTTATACTGAAGCAGGAAACCTTTTAGGGGAACAGCGATTTCGAGACAAGGACCCGTTTGGCAATACCATTAATTGGCCGGCAAGCTATCGGACGTCCGTCTTCACGTTTTAAGAAGTCTGGGAGACAATCGCGTCAGAAACCGGTAATTAACACACACTAGTAGCCCAGGAGGCACCCATGTCCATGTATTCACGCAAAGAGTTCCTCGGCCTGAGCGCGTTGCTAGCCGGAGGTGTCGGGTGTGCTGGAGTTCCAGAGCTCGGAAATCAGGATATGACCAGCGACCATGGACAGCAGCCGGACCTTGCTGTGGTCAATGGCCGTGTGTATACGGTCGACGACGGGTTGCCACAGGCCGAAGCCTTCGCGGTCAAGAACGGTCGCTTCATGGCTGTTGGTAGCAGTGATGACATTCGAAACATGATCGGTGCGAACACCGAGGTCATCGACGCCGAAGGCATGACGATCACGCCAGGCTTCATTGATACCCATTGCCATCCGACTGGCGTGAATGAACTCTATGGCGTGAACACCAACTTAACCACGGCGGCGGATATTCAGGCGGCGATTCGCGCGAAAGTGGCCGAGACGCCACCTGGGTATTGGGTGAATGGTTTCATGTTTGACGACACGAAGGTCGTCGATGGGCCGCTGCACCGGACCCATCTCGATGATGTGGCACCAGAGCACCCGGTCAATGTGGCACACCGTGGTGGACATACCAACTGGTACAACAGTAAGGCGTTCGAACTGGCCGGGATTTCTCGCGACACCCCTGACCCCGAGGACGGGCGCTTTCAGAGAGATGCCGAGGGTAATCTGAGTGGTATGGTGGCCGAAAATGCCCGCCAAGTCTTCAACAGCGTTGGCCGCCGAGACACGTTAACTGACGAACAACAGCGGGACCGTGCGCGCGAAGGCATGGCCCACATTTCCCAACTGCTTACTGCTGCTGGGTTGACCACTGTTCATGATGCCGGGGCAAACCGAAGCAAACTGGTCGCCTATCAGGATGCCTATGCCGCCGGCCACCTCCGGCACCGTGCCTACATCATGGTCCGTGGTCCATATGAGGAACTGAGGAATGCTGGGGTCTACTCCGGTTTTGGTGACGAGTGGGTGCGGATCGGCGGGGTCAAATACACGGCTGACGGCTCGGCTTCTGAACGGACTATGCGGATGAGCACGCCATTCGAGGGTCGGCCTGACGATTACGGCATCCTCACCATGTCGCAAGAGGAGATTCACGAAGTGGTAGAGGATGCCCACCGACACAACTGGCAGATTGGCATTCACGCCAATGGTGATGTGACGATTGACATGGTCTTGAATGCCTATGAGCGAGTGTTGGAGCGGTGGCCCCGCCCTGACCCGCGGCATCGGATCGAGCATTGCACCTTGGTGAATTCAGCCCTGCTCCAGCGCATCAAGAACACCGGCACCATTCCAACGCCGTTTTGGACCTACGTCCATTTCCATGGTGAGAAGTGGAATAACTACGGCGCGGAGAAACTCGAGTGGATGTTCGCGCACCGGTCATTCCTGGATTCCGGAATTCAGGTGCCGGGCGCTTCCGACTACACACCGGGGCCCTTTGAACCGCTCATGGCCATGCAGAGCATGGTGACGCGAAAGGATGTCAATGGGCAGGTGTGGGGTGCTAATCAGCGAGTGACAGTAGACGAGGCGTTGCGAATCGCCACGATTAACGGGGCGCGTGCCTCCCGTGAAGAAACCACTAAGGGGTCAATCACGGTCGGTAAGTTCGCTGATTTCGTCATCCTTGAGCGTGACCCGCATGTGGTGAATCCGGACGAACTTAAGCAGATCGCAATCGTGCGGACGGTAACAGGTGGCCGGACTGTCTACCCAGTGATGTCCTGAGGATTCAAGGCCTGATTGCCATGAGCGATCGCCACGCACGACACATCGTCGTCGCTGTGCTTACCATTCTGGTGCTGGGCATGGCGGCGTGTGCGCCGCAGGAATTCACATCAGAAGAAATTAAAAACCTGGAGATCGACGGCCTCCGCGCACTGGCTGAACAGGGGCACGCCGCTGGGCGGGTCGAACTCGCAGGGAGATACCGCGATGGTCTGGGTGTCGAGGTGAATCAGGCTGAGGCGTTCAAATGGATGCGCATGGCGGCGGACCAAGGCGAGGTCGACGGGCAGGTTCAACTCGGTCTTATGTACTCTCGGGGCACGGGTACCCAACGGGACTTCGTGAAAGCCCACATGTGGACCAGCCTCGCGGCGTCCCAATTATCTGGGGAGAGCAGGGAGGATACAGCCCAAACTCTGACCGCCCTTTTCGACGTGATGACCTCTGCTCAGATCGGCGAAGCCGAATATCTCGCCCGTGAGTGGGAAGATGCGCACCCGCGTGAGCCATGAGCTCAGACGTTGAAGCTACCCGAAGCCAGCGGTAGACTCTAATCCTCAAGGACCGCCGTTGGGGGCAGCAGCATTCTCGACCTGTCGAGGAGGATTCGATGCATGTTCTGGTGCGTGTTGGAGTCACAGTGTTGCTCACCGCACAAGTTATCTCTGCCCAGATGCTGTCCCGTGACACGCTCGATATCTACTGGATCGACGTCGAGGGCGGTTCGGCCACGCTCATTGTGACTCCGAACAGCGAGTCCATTCTGATGGATGCCGGGTGGCCCCGTTCCGACGACCGAGATGCCCAACGCATCCAGGCGGCGATGACTGACGCGGGTATCGACCGTCTCAATTACTTCATCACCTCTCACTTCCATGCTGACCATGTCGGCGGGCTTACCGCGCTCGCTAATCGTGTCGTAATCGATCAGTTCATCGATCACGGTGACAGCGTTGAAGACAATCCTGAGCTGTGGAATCCCTACCTGGCCGTGGTCACCGGGAAGAAACGACGCAGTGTGAGCCCTGGGGATACCCTGCCCATTCCGGGGCTAGAGTTCATGTTCGTGACCTCTAACGGCCAAACGCTGCAAGCAAGTTTGTCACTGAGTGAGCCGAATGCGCTCTGTAACGAGGCCTCTTCACCCGTGCCAGACATGGGCGAGAACGGTCGGAGTGTGGGTTATCTGTTGTCGTTCGGTTCGTTTCAATTCCTAAACCTCGGCGATCTCACCGTCGATCGCCAGCATGCCCTTGCCTGCCCAGTAAACACCCTTGGCACCGTGGACCTTCTTCAAGTGCCTCACCATGGGAACGACCTAGCCCCAGAGTTACTGTGGGCCCTCATGCCACAGGTGACCATCAGTAGCCAAGGGCCACACAAGGGTGGCAGTGCCGACGGCTTCGAGATCATCTCGCAGATTCCAGAGCTCGAAGATATGTGGCAAGTGCACCGAGCGCTCGACACGGACGACGGGCATAACACCGAGGCACAATTGATCGCCAATCATACTGACGAAGACGGGTGTTCAGGGCACTGGCTTAAAGCGACAGTGCGCCAAGATGGGCGGAGCTACACGGTGCTCAACGGAAGAAACGACAGCCGGCAGGCCTATATTTCGCGGTAGAACGCTGGACAGACAAACTGATTATGATACGGCGGTGCCACGGTTGCGGGCACGAGGAGCCTTTAATGCCAAAACTTAGGATCCCAGCAATGCTAGCGTGCTTTGCGTTGTTCTCAATTTCGAGCATTGCAAGAGCACAGCCAACAGTTGAAAATCCGTTTACATCAGCTCAGGACGTGTCTGCGGGCATGAAAACGTTCCGCTCACATTGCATTACCTGCCACGGTCGTTCTGGACTCGGAGATAGGGGGCCCAATTTAACTCTCGGTTCCTTTCGGCATGCCGTCGATGACCCGGCCATGTTTCGAGTTGTCCGCCGAGGAATCCCTAATACAGATATGCCGGGCATCTACGCTAATGAGAAATCGATTTGGCAAGTTGTGGCTTACATTCGTAGCCTCGCTCAAGGCCAAGGTAGTGCGCCCCCTTCAGGCGATCCAATAAACGGAGAACGCATTTTTTCTACGCAAGAAGACTGTGCACTATGTCACACCGTCAATACGAAGGGCGGCGGTGGAGGAGCGCCTGACCTGAGCAATATCGGGTGGCAGCGGTCAGTGGCATATTTACAGAGAGCTCTAACCGACCCCAATGCTAACGTTGACCCTGAGTGGTGGGGGATTCGCGTTACGCGGACGACCGGTGAGATAACGAGCGGTTGGCGTCTCGACGAGGACACCTTTTCCATTCGACTCTTAGACCCAGATCGAAATCTTCTATCATTTTATAAAGACGACCTGTTGGCATTCGAGCGATTAGAGGACTCTCCCATGGCCAGTTACGAAGACATCCTCAGTGCAGAGGACATGGACGACCTCGTCGCTTACCTGCATTCACTGGGAAGGGGAACACCGTAATGCAATCACGACTCTATATAACAGTTGGATGCGCTTTACTTCTTTGGGTTTCCCCCGGCTATGCCCAACAACCGACCCCGCCCAGTGGTTCCCCGGTGACAAGCGAACGGCTTCTAAACGCGAGTGAAGAACCCGAAAACTGGTTAATGTACTCCGGTCAATACAACAGCCAACGGCACAGTCGTCTGACGGCGATAGATAAGAGCAACGTTGATCAACTTGAAGTGAAGTGGGTCAAACAACTCGAGACCCTTGCGGATGTCGAAACGACACCGCTGGTCGTCGATGGAGTCATGTATCTCACGCAGTCTCCGAGTAACGTGATTGCTTTAGATGCTTCGACCGGAAGTCACTTTTGGACCTATGAACATACGTTGCCCGAAAAGTTGACTCTTTGCTGTGGAAGACAAAACCGCGGGGTGGCAATACTTGGGGAAACGCTGTTCCTGGGAACGTTAGACGCCAAACTTATTGCCTTGGACGCAAAAACGGGTACGGTGCAGTGGGAGGCGCAGAGCGCCGACCCGGCAACTGGTTATAGTAAAACGGCCGCCCCACTCGTGGTTGGGGACAAGGTCATCAGTGGAATTGCAGGTGGAGAATACGGCATCCGGGGATTTCTCGATGCCTATGATGCACACACTGGTGAGCGAGTCTGGCGTTTCTACACGATTCCTGGAGAAGGTGAGCCACACAATGACACCTGGGAGGATGACTCCTGGAAGACTGGTGGTGCGCCCACCTGGATCACTGGAGCCTACGATCCTGATTTAAATCTTGTGTATTGGGGCACGGGCAACCCCGGGCCGGATTGGAACGGTGAAGCCCGGGAGGGTGACAATCTCTATTCCGACTCCGTGATAGCCCTGGACGCCGATACGGGAGAATTAAGATGGCATTTTCAATTTACCCCACATGATGTGCACGACTGGGATGCGACACAGATTCCTATTCTCATCGACATCGAGTTCGATGGACGCCCACGAAAACTGATGCTATTCCCGAACCGGAATGCTTTTTTTTACGTGTTGGACCGCGTGACAGGCGAGTTTCTGCGCGGGACACCTTTTGCAATGCAGACGTGGGCTGAACGCATTGATGAAAATGGCCGGCCGATTCGTATTCCCGGGATGTTGCCAAACGAAGAGGGGGTGCTTGTATACCCGTCAATCAATGGGGCAGCCAATTGGTGGTCCAATACCTATAGTCCGCGCACTGAACTACTCTACGTAGTGACCTACGATGGTGCCGACACCTTTTATATTGGTGAAGATGAGTATGTGCCAGGAGAACTGTTCGTTGGAGGCGGCGGAGAACGCTACGTGCCACAGGAGACGTATGCGAGTATGATTCGCGCCCTTGAACCGCGCACCGGAGACACTCGCTGGGAATTTCCATTACAACCGAAGACGCAATCAGGACTATTGTCAACAGCCTCTGACCTGGTCTTCGGAGGAAGCGTCGACGGGTTTTTTTATGCCCTAGACGCGGTCAACGGCACAGAGCTCTGGCGTATAAATGTCGGGGGCAATGTGAAAGCGGCTCCGATTTCCTTTATGGTGGGCTCCGTTCAATACGTCACCGTTGCCGCCGGGAATTCAATACTTACGTTTGGCTTGGACTGAGCGCTGGATGCCGGTGTGAAGGATTTATGTAGGGACTGGATCCTCCAGGAACCACAATTTCCCTAATTGCAAGACGTTAAGAGATGCAGCGTGCAGTCAAGATTCTTGTACTCAGTAGCGGTCTGCTTGCCGTTGCGTGTGGAGGGGGTAGCGGCGGTGGCAGTTCGCCGACAGCGCCGAGTGCTACAACCACGTCCACGTTTACTGGGACCGTCACCAATATTGTGACCGGCGCGGTGGTCTCAGATGCCACCATTACGATCGGCACCGTCTCGGCGACGAGCACGACTGACGGCACGTATAGCTTGACGGTCACGGCGGCCGGGACCCCAAGTTTTTCGGCGGCGGCATCCGGCTTTTTCACTCGCGTATCGGTAGTATCGATGAGTGGGTCCAAAACCATCAATCCGGAGATTATTCCTCAAGGAGATGGCTTCAACCTGGCGGTTTATAACCAGCGGTTCCGTGACAACAATAATCGAGGGACCGCGCGCTGGACCTCGCAACCAACTTATGTAATTTTTACCCAGGAATTTGACTGCATCGAACTAACAACTGACGGCAATGCATGTATGAAAATGCAAGCGAAGGAGGCGAACGCTCCTGCATTTTTTGAGACCAATGTTCGGGCCTCCATTGCCAAGGCGGCGCAGTTGACGGGGAACGTAATCGGTGGGGCACCGATTACAACGAAGACACACCCAGTTGGCACCATCTTATACGGTGGCGATTGGGGAATGACGGTAGGTACTATCAGTTTTATACATCTAACAGGTCTCTATTCGAGATTCAGTGCCGGTGCGTGGGGTGACCCGAACGATAAAGTTAATTTGAGTTATAGCGGAGATAAATCTCCATCCGAACGTGGCACCTCTCACGACTTCGGCATTCACCTGCACGAGGTTGGGCATGCACTGGGTTATGGTCACCCGGACGGGGCTGGCAACATGCTGGAACCTGGCATTATGGGCCCGTTTCCGTATCAGTTCACTAGCGTCGACGAATTACATGGCAGGATTCTATACAAACGGCCAAATGGCAGTTTGACACCTGACCGCGATCCGGCCGGAACCACGATCAATTAAGCATGAAAAGATTGACCTGGGTCTAGCTGCGACCCCGGCACGTTAACCCCTCCGCCTCCCCGCTGATTAGGCTCGTGCTCTGAGGGTTATGATATAAACCCACTCGGAGCGTCCTCGTTATGGACAGACGAACTCTACTCAAGACCGGGGGAATGGCCGCACTCGGGTTCGGCATCGCGGGCTGTGCCACCCGGGTAATGCGCCCAACCCGCCCGGCGTTCACCTTGGCGCCGATCAGGGCGTCTTGGGATCGCGTCATCCGGACCACGGTCGGCCTGCGTCCGCACCGCCCGTCTGGATTTGTTCTGCGAGTCGAGAAATTCGATTCGCAGACAGTAATACACAACTATGGTCACGGCGGTGCCGGTCTCTCCCTGTCCTGGGGCACCGGTGCAATGGCCGCTGATTTCGCCGTCGAAGCTGCACAGAGCAACCGACGCGCTGCCGCCGTTCTTGGGTCAGGCGCGGTCGGCTTGGCCACGGCGAGACAGCTCCAGCGCCGCGGTTTCGACGTCACGATCTACGCAAAGGCGATTCCGCCCGACACCACGACGAACAAGGCCTGGGGCGGTTTTACGCCAACTTCAGGGCTCGTAGCCGGTCGGAGTTATACGCCGGCGTGGGAAGCACAGTTTAGAACCGCGGTCGAAATCGCCTATCGAGAGTTTCAGTTGCTCGTCGGTCCGCGCTATGGCGTCGCGTGGCTGGACAACTACAGCACCATGGAAGAACTTCCTACGGCGGAATCTGAGGCAAGGCGCGAACGGGAAGGGGCTAGGCTGATGCCGGCCAACCTTCAAACAGGCCGTGAGATCCTTTATTCAGGCGAGCATCCGTTCCCCACTCGATACGCGTCTCGCCGGTCGTCGCTCCGCATCGAACCCTCACTCTATCTCGAAGCAATGCTGAGAGAGGTTCGCCTGTTTGGAGGGGGCATCGTTATCCGTGAGTTCAACACACCGCGCGATCTGCTGACGGTCAGTGAGTCCGTGATCGTGAACTGCACGGGGCTTGGGTCGCGTGACCTTTTTCGCGATGAGGAACTGATTCCGGTGAAGGGGCAACTCACCTTCCTCGTTTCACAGCCTGAGGTCGACTACCAGTATGGCTGCATGCCGCGGTCCGACGGCATTGCGCTTGGCAGCACTAGACAGCGAGGCGTCTGGACGCTAACGCCTGACGAGGTCGCGCGACAGCGTATTGTCGATCGTGCCATCGAACGGTACTCGTGGATGCGGTCACCCGAACTGGGCCAACAAGTGATGAGGTCGGCCGCGCCGGCAGAGGCTCCCGGTATTGAAAGTTTTTTTGACGACGACTCCTAGACGAACATCCCGGCGAATCTTGTCTCTTTGGGCGAACGGCAGCCTAACACCAGACACCGACCCCTCGGGAACGACCATCAACCAGGGTAAACGCAGTTAATCGCCTAGCGTCGTGCTCTCCCATCTTGAATTGGCGTGGTATCAGGCATAAACCGATTGAGGATCGTGTAGACGGGGCAGAATTTTGTGAACGGACTCGCTATTTGAAGCGCAGCCACTCCAACAGCTATATAGATCCAATTAACGCCAACTTGATTGGCAAGGACCACGGAGACTAAATACATAAGTCCCACGATCCCATCATGGACCTGCACTTTCATAATCTCTCGTTCACTCATGAATCCTCCTTTGCACTCGTGTTCAACATGCGATTTCGGCGCTAATAATGTTACCGTACGACTCGTGAGGGGAAGGTGGAGCCGAGGGGCAGAAGTGAACTGCCGACACCATGGTTGTCAGCCTTATCCAGCCGGCTGTGCTAACGCCTCTTTACTGATCTTGCATGGCTGCGCTAAACGGTTCGGGCGATATTGACCAAAGAATCACTCTTCTTTGTAATCTTGTTCTAGAATTCCCTTTTCTTTTAAAGTTCTTATTAGTTTTCCACTCTTACAAGTGCCACTATTCCCATCATTCCGAAAACGAATCCAATGACTGCTAATCCCTCCACCACACCTCCCGTTTCATTCTCCAGCTTCAACCTCCGCAATCCTCCAGATCGGTGAAGTCTATTCGCCCTCCGTCTGGGACAGTCTCCCTGTGGTCGCAGACAATCGTAGCTCCGGTTGCTGTATTGAGCCTGTATACCCGTGTAAGGCTGACTAGCCGCGCATCATCTCCCACTCCCCATGCCCACATTGTTGCGGCTGCGATCTGATACCGTCCGATTTCATCCTGCTGTGCTGACGTGTTCTGAGAGGACAGCATCCCGATTACGAACGCGATGAGCAGCATGCCGACGATCCACACTTTATTCGTCATAACCCCTCCAGTTGATTGCTCATACGATAACGCCTTCTGACCGCTGGTTCTAGTTGCGACGCTTCGGCGTTGAACCCTCCACCAAGCAGCGGTTGACTCGAGTTCTCCAGGTGATCGGGAGCCTTGATCAGATGCAGGGCAGCATTACTGCGCTGACTATTTCTGAGAAGGACAAGGCGGCTATTCGGTGGGACAACACCGCCAAGCTGTTCGGTTTTTAACGCACCCTCGCAGTCAGCGCCTATGTGATGACTGGGACATGCTGACGACAAACTCGTAGATCAACACAAGCTGTTCATCCGCGACAGTTTCTTCCTCTTGACCAGGCATTTCCCCGATCCCTTCTCTCACGATGCTTTTAAAATCAGGGTAGTCGCGTTCCATCGGGATGAGCGAAGGGCCATTGGCACCGCGTGCGCTTGGCCCATGACACATGACGCACCCCGCGTCAGAAAACGCCTGCTTACCTTGGGGAGTGTCGTCAGGTCGGGAGATAAGACCCGCGTCCAGCTTTGTCGCGCATCCAGCGGATACCAGATACGTGAAGAGTAGTAATGCCAGTATGCCGAAACGCGCCATGGTTCACCTCTGAATTAATATCGCTATATTTAGTCATTCGGGAATAGACTCGGTTGCTAACCAGCCATATCTACTCCACAGTGACAAACTGCTAGTCTGTCGTTGTCGAGTAATTTACAACAGTTAATTAAGAGGAGAAGGTAATGGTGAGAAATAGGATACAGGGTGCTGTTTTCCTAATGGCATTATTAGCTTTATTTGCTGCCCCAATGGCCAGTGCCGATGACCTGGATGATGTTGAAGCCGTAATTAATCAATATATCGATTCAGAAGGCTTTGATTTAACAGAACAAACAAAACTCATGGCTAGTGATCGTACCTATATTTCTGACGGTATGATCTACTCAAATAACGAGAAATCCATGGCCTTGCAAACCGCCGGTAACAAAGTAATTACAACAGCAAATCCTGACGTTCAAAGGATCGCTACCATTGAAGACTTAAAGATTCGCCTAAATGGCAATGCGGCTGTTGCGAGTTTCTACAGAACAATAAATGACACAAATAGCGTAGAGAATGTTCGCGCTGGACAAAATGCGATGATTACCATTTACCAAACTGCAACGATGGTGCTATTTAAAGTGAATGATGATTGGAAAATAGTGCACACACACTTATCCCCAACCAAGTAATTTTCTCCTGCTAGCAGTGATAGCCAGTCAATCCCTGGCTATCACTGCTCAGCGTTAAACCCTCCACCAACCAGCGGTCGATTCTAGTCTTCCAGCAACATCGTCGGCGGCAGTGGGGGTAACTGAAACTGATGAATGAAAGAGAGAAAAGAGAGACCGATGAATCCTGAGCATAAGAAAAACGCATTGCGAATGATTCCCTATGGCTTGTACGTGTTAACCGCACAGTCTTCCGATGGCCAGATTGCAGCCGCGACGGTGAACTGGGTAACTCAAGTGTCCTTCGAGCCACCACTCATCGCCGTCGGCGTAAAGGTTGGCTCGGGACCACACAAGGTGATTCCCGAGGCTGGTGCGTTCGCACTCAATATTCTGGGCAAGGATCAGCAAGCAGCTGCATACACGTTCTTCAAACCAGTCGTACCTGAGGGGCAGACGCTCGGAGGCGAACCGTTTAGCGCGGGAAGCACAGGCGCGCCCGTGTTGGAGCGAGTGCCGGGATATGTTGAGTGTTCTCTGGTGGAAACGGTGGAAAAAGGGGATCACGCGATCGTTGTTGGGAAGGTCGTTGATGCTGGAGTGTCCGAAGAGCTTTCGGGGCGACCGGACAATCTCACGCTGACGCTCAAAGACTTGGGAGAGAAGATCTATTACGGCGGGTAGATAGCCCGTAGATGATCTTCATCAGCAACGTGAAGACCTGTGAAGGAGAAGTGGTGCCGAGGGGCAGAAGTGAACTGCCGACATCACTATTTTCTGTCATGTGCTACAAAAGAATATGCTACTGGTACCTTAAAGCACACAAACCAGAAGCCTATCAAGCCAACTAAGCCCACAAGAATTCTTATTTCTGTGATTTGAACAGCAAAAAACACTGCGTAACTCACGAAAATAACTATCAGGGCCAGTGCCATGATCTTAGCCTTGAGAGGAATCCCTTTTCCTTCACGATAATCTTTCAGATATGGCCCGAAGGTTCTATTTGTAATCAGCCGATCGTAAAGTTTTTGAGAGGATCTAATAAAGCAAGCAGCAGCCAGAACTAGGAATACAGTTGTTGGCAGGCCAGGCACGATTGCTCCAATGGCTCCCAGTCCAACAAAAAGACAACCGACAGATATCAAAAGAATTCTAGCGAGAGGGTTTGCAACTATTTTTGCGAGATGAATATCTTGGTCTTTTTCCATTGCGGTTGTTGGATAATCCCGATTATAGAATCTAATTCCTATAGCCTTCTGCTATTTATTATATTTCTTCGTTTGCGAACATCGCCACAACTCAATAATCGCCGTATCTAAGGCGTCGAGGCCACCGACATATCGATTGTACCAAGACTTGAATACGTTAGTGTCGCCCTATCACCAGGAAAAACGGATTCTGTATAGGCTACAGAACCAGTGATAACAAAATCACCCGCACTTAATTGATAGCCGTAATTAAGCAATTCGTTTGCAAGCCAAACAACTCCTTGAATCGGATCACGTCCCAACGTCCACGAAAAGCGCCCTTCCACGATAGTTTCGTCATTGACAGCAAGCGACACCCGCTCGTTCATAAAATCAACTTCGTCAACGCCAACCCGATTCGAACCAAAAATCACGCCGATGTGCCAGACATTGTCAATAATCCCGTGATTATGACGATTGGGCCAATCCGAGATCGGTTGCTCGCCTCCAGCCGGCACCGTAAGAGATTCACTGCCATAGGCTGCCACGCGCGGTGCAATTAATTCAACGGCGCCAGCGACTTCTGCGGTTGCTTCGATCACGTCTTCCCGGGTCACCGTAGGTCCAGGCAAGTCCTTATCCAGCCAGAACACAACCTCCGCTTCGAGGCCAGTCTTACCATTGATCAAATGGTCTAGCGACACCTCACGGCCAAGCTCCAACACGTTGGACGCCATAATGTGTCCAAACGCTGGATCGATAGCAACACGCGGATTGGGTTGATTAGACCACCCAATTTTCCAGCCTACCCTCGCCTCTGTCTGCTCTCGATGCTCCAACCGCAGACGCTGGATGTCGTATGCACGAGTACGGTCAATATCTGGAAAGTGCTGCGTTAACTCCGTCGAAGTAGTTTGATTGCCCATAACCCAGAGCATGTGTTGCATGATGTCTTCATCGGTCGCTTCTGGTGTAAGCGTTGACACATCCGGCTCGACCAGTGACGATTCGACGATTACATCTTCAACGGGTGGTTCTGCACCACTGCACATAGTCATACTGAGCGTTACAACTACCATTCCAGTAGCTTTCACCCAAAACCACCCGACCATCCACACTTTGTTCGTCATAACCCCTCCAGTAGACTGCTCATACGATAACGCTTTCTGACCGCTGGTTCTAGCGGCGACCCTTCAGCGTTGAACCCTCCACTAGTCGCGTCGTAAACACCAAGCCAGACTCCACCCAACGACCGCCAGCCACGATGCGTTCCTCGAACTGGCCTTCACGTATGACGTTGATCATACCCTCAGCACCAACGAAGGCTACAGACTTGGGTGCGGGGTGCGCTCTGGCGACCGCCACTCGCATCGGATGGACGCCGTCGGGGACATGGGGGCAAGATCCATCGGCCACTGACTCCGACGTGCTGTCTGGGGTCGCAAGACTACAACGGGGGAAAATGAGATGCGGAACTACCTCGGATGGCTGTTCCTGATGACGCTCGCGGTCGTGGGCTGGCTGTCGTGGTCGGGCGCCCGAGCGCAGCAGGAGCGCCCGGCGGGTGGCGCGCCTGCTGACACGTATCTGCTCCAGACGCGAGGAACGGTGGCTCCTGCGGGCGCCGACAGCGATTTCGGGTTGGGTGCCAGTCACGTCTCCCAACTCCTGCCGTTTCCACCTGAAACGAAGGGCGCACAGGTGCCGTTCGATCTCTGGCGGTACGCCGGCCGGGGCGCCAGCTCGTTCACCACCCCCGACCTGCCGATGCCCTGGGACGAGTGGCTGCGCTTCAATCAAAATCGGAAGCCGGAGCTCATGAGGGAGGTCCGTGCCCATATGGACGCCCGGTACGATTTCACGGGGGAGGCGATCGAGGGCGTCTACATGTCAGGCGGTTGGAAGCCGGTCATGCGGGGACCGGTCGCCAGACTGCCCGAGGGCGTGGTTTCCTGGGCAGCGCTGGCGACGCTGTCGGCCGACGAGATCCGAAGCCGGGAGCTCTTTCCCTTCACGCCGCTCGCGCACCCCCTGCATGCGACTGGCCACATGTTGTTCCCGCAGTCTTGGACGGCCGCGCATCCGGAGCACCAACGGATCGACGTCGATTTCGACATCCCGGACGCCTATCTCCCGGAGCTACCACCACCGCTGTTCCTGAGCACCCACCGGGAGGAGGGGGACATTACCCGCGGACGGGAAATCACGCTCGGCAACTACTTCGAGATGTTCAATGGGTTTCTGACACCCGAACAGATGGAGGGGCTCAAGGAATTACTCAATCCGGCCCCCGGAACGTGGTTCAACTACACGACCCATCGCGTGACGGCGGAGCCAAGCCAAGGAGTGTCCTGCCTCGCGTGCCACGTCAACGGCCACACCAACGGCGCGATCGAGCTGGGGCCGGACTCGCGGCCAACCCTAGCCCGGTTACGCGTCGACACGCCGACGCTACGCGGTAATTACAACCTGATGCAACTGTCCTCCAAGCGCTCGATCCGGAGTCTGGACCACTTTGCGGAGGTGGAGGAGTACTTCGACGGCGCCACTGGCACGATCGGCGGCGGGATTGGCCCAGTGGCCCGCCAGCGGCAGGTGACCAACCGGATGGGGGACTTCATGGCGCTGGTCGATTACCCACCGGCGCCCAAACTCGATTCCTTGTATCGCCTCATCCCCGAGCTGGCCACAGCGGCTGAGCTGCGAGGCGAGGCACTATTCAAGGGTAAGGGGCAGTGTGCGGTCTGTCACTATGGACCGGCCTTCACCGATGATTACATGCACGACTTGCGGGTCGAGCGCTTCTACCCTGGGCGCCCCGAGGGGCCGATCAAGACGTTCCCGTTACGTGGTATCAAGGACAGCCCGCCGTATCTACACGATGGCCGTCTCCCAACGTTGCACGACGCCGTGGAGTTCTTCAATCTCGTAATGGAGCTCAAACTGTCGTCGTCTGAGAAGGAGGACCTGGTCGCGTATCTGTTGTCGCTCTGACCGCCGCGATTCCGAAACGTATGAAAGTTGAGCGCCGGAGAAATCAAGAGGGCACCGATGAGACACGTTAGTCGCGCTGCGACCGGCTCGATGCTAGGCTCGATCGCCGCTGCCTGGCTCCTCGCTCAGATGCCGCTCCACGCGCACGTCAAGTGGTTCAGCGAGTTCGACTTCTCCGACCGGCCGCTGACATTGCCCGAAGCGGTCACGCCAACGTTCCTCGCTCTCGCCGGCCTGAGCATGGCCACGATCGCCCTGTTCGTCTATCTCGATCGCCACCTGGCGACCGCCCTCTGGTACACGCGGATCACCGCGTGGCTCGTCGCACGCCGCGAGCACAGCGTGCTGGTGATGCGGATCGGCCTCGGCGCCACACTGCTGCTCTCGTGGCAGGCGGGCACGTTGTTCGTGCCGGAGCTCGCGGTCGGTGAGTGGATCGGCTGGGTCCAATTCTTGGTGGCCTTCCTGCTGCTCTTCGATGCGGCGGTTCCGATAGCCGGAGCCGCCGTAATGGTTCTGTTCGGGGTGGGCCTGACCCAGTACGGGGCCTTCCACATGCTGGATTACACCTTCTTCATCGGGGTGGGGTACTACCTCGCCGTCAGCCGTTCGGAGAAGCCGACCTTCCGGGGGTCGGGTGTTCCTGCGCTGTATACGACGCTCGGGTTCTCCCTCTGCTGGGCCGCGCTCGAGAAGATCATCTATCCGCAGTGGAGTGCCTACCTGCTCGACGTGCACCCACAACTGACGCTCGGACTGGACCCGAGTTTCTTCCTCATCAGCGCTGCCTTTGTCGAGATAAGCCTGGGGTACTTGCTGATCATCTGTCTCCTGCAACGCCCGCTGGCCCTGCTCATCACGCTGGTTTTCTTTTTGACGACCGCGGTGTTCGGAAAGACCGAGGTAATAGGACACACCATCATTCACACCGCATTGATCGTTTTCCTGCTCGAGGGGCCCGGCGAGCGCTATCGAGCACCGATCGCGTTCCTCGAACGGGTCCGTCCCCGACCAGCCTTCGCCGCCGCGACTTTCGCACTCCTGCTCGTGATCCTGATCATCCCCTACGTGTACGTCGCCCAACGCACCTACAACCTGAACCTTTCAGCGTCTGGAACCGTCGCTCTGGTCGACCGTCCAGCCGTGGCTCCGGGCGAGCCGCGTGTCTTCTTCATCGAGCCGCAGGACGGAGCGACGGTCGAGAGCCCGGTCTCGTTCCAATTCGGAGCCGAGAACTTCACCGTCGAAGCACTGGATACCAGTCCGGGCCACGAGGGAGCCGGACATTACCAACTCGGTGTCGACACCGACTGCCTCCCTCCGGGCACCGTGATCCCCGAGGGCCAGCCCTGGATCCATTTTCCTGACGGGACGTCGGAGATTCTCGTGCAGCTCGACCCGGGCGCTCATCGCTTCTGCCTCCAGCCGGGTGACGCTGAGCATCGAACC
>DASCOS010000017.1 GCA_036012125.1 Vicinamibacterales bacterium
GGCCGGAACCGTTGGACCCGATTGTGGTGAACGGCCTGACAGAAGAGTTTGTCATCGACTACACACCGGAACTCAAACAGCAGGCGATGGAAATTCTGAGCGATTATCGAATAGGTGGTCTTTATGTGCCGCCGCTTCCCGTTAACCACAACAATGATTTTATTAACAACGTTGGCTGCCAAGGTGGGGGTAACGTCATTCCCCATCCTCCGGTCGGTGATCCCGATACCGGTATCATGTACGCGTCACACAGTCGTAACTGCAGGGCTCAAGGGTTCATGGAACCTACGAACGGCGTTGACTTTGACCGCACTGACTTTGCAATGCCGGGCCCAGGCGGTGCTACTCCCAACAGTACTCCTACCACGGGCACTACGGTGGCAGCATGGTTAATCGGAGGAGGGGGTGGCCTGCCGACCATCGAAGGTCTGCGGCTTTTTAAGCCCATGAATAACCAGCTCTCCGCATTCCAGATGAACACCGGCGAGCGGCTCTGGTCGTTGCCGGTTGGTGAGACCCCTGAGCGTATTCGCAACCATCCGCTTCTTGTAGACGTGGAGATATCTAATGCCGGTGGAGCTGGGTGGTCTATTCAGATGGTCATGGGCGATCTTTTGGTCCAGACTAGGGCGCTCAGTCAGGGTGGTGTTCAATATGCTCCCGATGCTCCGTTGGAACTCCATGCGCGCGATAAATTCACCGGAGAGGTCCTTGGGAGTGTTGAGCTTCCGGCCCCGGGGCAGTATGGGATGATGACCTACATGCACCAAGATAAGCATTACATTGTGGTGCAGATTGGTAGCATCCGAACAGACTTTCCTGGTTCGCTGGTGGCGTTGGCGCTGCCGTGATTCGGTCCAGTCAGTCGAGGGAAGCTGCAGGTTGATTTTCGATCACTTGAGAGTCTAGATGAAGACTATCGTCAACAAGACCGGGCAACCATTGAAGGTCAGACTTTCTCAGGGACGGATCCTACGCTTGGGCCCAAGAAAGGAAGGACAGATCGCCACGCACGATGTGGAGCGTGAGTCTGTGAGAACAATGGTAGAGGCTGGGGAGGTCGTGGTGTTTGATGACGTCTCTCCCGCCGGTTCCAGTTCTAGCAAGGGGCTAGGTGGAGTTTCGCGCTCGCAGGGGCGTGGCCGACGGTTCTTGGGTTCGACGCGTGGTGAACGGTAGTAAAAAATGGTGTTTATATCGTGTTCGAGCTACCGGTGATTCTGCGTTCTTTTTTCAATTAACGAGAATAGTCAGCGCGGTGCTTCTGGGGGTAGCTCGGTCCACCTCTACCTTCAGTAAGCGCTTATTCGCCAACGCCGTTCTGAAGTGCCGGTACCATCTTTGCTTTCGCTTCGTTGCGGTTTCGTGAACGATCATGTTGTCTGTTGCTAAACCGAAACGTCGCAACGTGGCTATCATTGCTCATGTCGACCATGGTAAGACGACACTTGTTGACGCCCTGCTTCATCAAAGTGGGGTATTTCGTACTAATGAGCAAGTTGCCGATCGTGCGTTGGATAACATCGATCTTGAGCGAGAACGTGGCATCACAATTATGGCGAAGAACACGGCGGTTCGCTATCAGGATGTGACGATCAACATTATCGATACCCCCGGCCATGCTGACTTTGGCGGGGAAGTAGAGCGCACGTTAACTATGGTCGACGGTGTTCTACTTTTGGTCGACGCGTCCGAAGGTCCTCTGCCACAGACCCGCTTTGTTTTGCGGAAGGCGCTTGAGCGTAAACTTGTTCCGATCGTTGTTATTAATAAAATCGATCGAAAGGACGCTAGGCCGGCTGAGGTTTTAAGTGAGATATACGATCTGTTCATCGATCTTGAAGCCAGCGACAAGCAAATCGATTTTTCTATTCTCTACACTAACTCAAAGGCTGGTACGGCGACCACTGATTTAGAGAAACCTGGAAAGACGCTACGACCGCTTTTTGAGGCCGTCATCGATTCTGTGCCAGCTCCTCCAGGGGACCCTCTTGCGCCCCTACAGCTCCTCGTTGCAAATCTCGATTCGAGCGACTATCTCGGGCGTATTGCCATCGGTCGCATCTTTAATGGCACCGTCAGATTAGGTGACCAGGTGGTAGTCGCGAAGCTTGATGGCAAAGTGGAAAAGACTCGAGTGACGAAGCTCTATGCCTTTGACGGGCTCCGACGTGTTGAGATCGAGCGGGGGACAGCTGGTGACATTGTCTGTCTCGCCGGAATCGATGATATTACGATCGGCGAGACGATTACTGACCCTGAGGCACAGACGCCGATTCCACCAATTCACATTGACGAGCCGACTGTCTCGATGATCTTCGGAGTGAATACGTCACCGATGTCAGGACGGGAAGGACAGCACGTCACGTCACGCAATCTCCGTGACCGACTAGATCGAGAACTAATCGGTAATGTCTCGATCCGCGTGGAAGACACCGATTCGACTGATCGAGTCATGGTCATCGGCCGCGGGGAGCTTCAACTTTCTATTCTTATCGAGATGATGCGGCGTGAGGGGTATGAATTAGAGGTCTCTCGGCCTGAAGTCGTGACCCGGAAGAAAGCCGGCCAGGTCGTAGAGCCGATCGAGGAACTGGTTATTGATGTATCAGAGGAATTACACGGCGTTGTAATTGCACAACTCGGCACGCGTCGCGCGACCATGACAAAGATGGTAAACCATGGAAGTGGTCGTGTGCGACTTGAATTCCGCGTGCCAACCCGTGGTTTAATTGGATTTCGATCTCAGTTTCTAACAGACACCCGAGGGACTGGCATCATGAATCACCTCTTCGCGGCTTGGGAGCCGTGGCGCGGGGCCATCAGTGCTCGCCCAACTGGAGTGCTTGTCGCGGATCGTGTTGGTAAGACCACCGCGTACGCGATGTACAATCTTCAGGAGCGTGGCGAACTATTTATCCGGCCTGGCACTGAGGTCTATGAAGGGATGGTCGTCGGTGAAAATGCACGTCCAGCAGACCTTGACGTTAACGTTACCAAGGAGAAGAAGCTCACCAACATGCGGAAGTCAACGGCGGAGGAGGCCATACGCCTTGTATCGACAAGAAGATTGAACCTTGAGCAGGCGATCGAATTTATTAACGAGGATGAGCTAGTTGAGATCACTCCTGAAAGTATTCGGATACGGAAACGAATCCTGTCAGCGTCCGATCGGCGAACTAGGGAAGAGCAGCACGAATGACTGCACCTTTTGCTGTAAACAGTCTCGAACCTTAAACAGAAAGCGTCTTTACCCTTGATTCTCAGCTGAGAGTAACCACGCGGCGCCCTTATCGAACGGCACGTCTTTTTTTAGCAGGAGGGAAGCAGACCGGACGTTGTAGTACGCGCCGTGGAGGGAAGCCTTCGGCTCCAGTCCATTTTGTAGGTCTTTGGCCATATCGAGAAGTAATTGCCGGTAGGCGATGATGGCTTTGTCGGAGGTGCCGAGCATTTCCTGGCTCCGGTCCGCAATTGGTCCCATGCTTTCTTGGACGGCAACGTCTTGATTAGGAATGCCCTTAATGCCCGTGAAGTTAACGTTTTTCTGCATGTCACGGTCAAGCCCGTAATCGTTTTCCTTGTTCCAGACAGGCCGATAACTGTCGTCGATTGGACCCCATAAGCCGGTGCGAGGGTGGAAGAGAGCTTGCTCTTTCTCGGTAAAGTCCCGGTGCGGATGGCAATTGAAGGACCAAGTCCAGGTGTTTTCGTCATCAATGGGTACAAACGCATGTCCAGAATAAGTGTTTTGGCTGGAGTCGTTCGTGTTCTCTCTCATAATCGGTGGGATTATTGTCCAGAATGGAACAAGAAACTGTGTGATTCGCCAGTAGAACGATTCCTCCGTGGCATTCCGGCTGGCGCCGATTAAGAGGCCGTAGTCGGTGTCCTTGACAGTAAAAACCGGTGAACGGTCCCTTGAGGTATAGCCTTTATGGCCGGTTGTAGCCTTCGCGGCGGGAGTGAGATCTTCCAGATTTCGGTGGAGAAACGAAATATGGCTTGAATCAATGCCACCTTCGACCGCCTGAGCCCAGTTGCATTGTTGGGAGCGTTTGGTGATTTCACAACGAGATTTTGGTAGGCGGGCCCACTCAAAATCTGGTAGCTCTGGCTTGAGTTGATCTGGACCCAGGTAGACCCACACGACACCGCCCCGTGTCGCTGTCGGATAGGCTGCCGTCCTCGCCTTCTCCTTAAAACCCGGTTGTTCGGAAGGCATGTCGACACACTGGCCGGTAACGTCGAACTTCCAGCCGTGATAGACGCAGCGGAGCCCACATTCCTCGTTGCGACCGAAATACAGATGGGCGCGACGATGCGGACAGTAGGCATCCAGTATTCCGAGTTTTCCCTCGGTATCGCGGAAGGCCACGAGGTCTTGTCCCAGGAGACGCAACCGAACGGGCGCTCCGTCGTTCTCGCGAACTTCCTCTTCCGTGAGTGCCGGTATCCAGAACCGTCGTAAGAGTTCGCCCATGGCGGCGCCTGGCCCCACACGTGTAAGGAGTTTGTTGTCTTCTGGTTTCAACATTAGTTTTTCCTGCCTTAATGTCTAGGGTAAGGGTATGTGGAGTAGAGGGGAGAAGCGGACAAGGCAACCGTGTTCAACACCCCTTTATCTCCCAATGCCTATTACAGGCCATAACTCTCCTGCGGGGGCTAAGTTAACGGACGAAGTTCGTATCTATATTACCGCCACGAGACACGGACGAAAACATGGAACAAGCTTAGCCAACTAATAGGCAGCAGATTCATTGCAGACAGCATTTCTTGAACTTACGCCCGCTTCCGCATGGACAAGGCGAGTTTCTGCCCAACCGTGGTCGACCTCGCAGTAATTCTCGCCGCAATGCACCAGCACGGGTGCGGAGGTTCTGGTTAAACACACGCTCGAGCGCCCTGTAGAGGGCTGGGTGTTTACGTAACATCACGCCTGGACGCTCAAAAAAGTACTCGGCTGTCACGGCCAAAAACTCCGCTTCGTTCGTGAGTGCGTAACGGTCGATATCGGATTTTCCAGCCTCGATTTCGACCATCTTGCGTCGCATCAGATCAATCCAGGGCTCGATTGCCTGCCGATCAAGTCCAACAGATGGCACGCCATCGATCACCCCATCCGTTTTGTCAACCAGATGCGCAAACTCATGGATACCCACATTGCGTTTATCGGTCATGTTCCTAAAGCCATTGATAAGATCTGGTTTAGACAGGATCATGAGGCGATTCAGGCTTCCCGTGCCAATCATACCTAGAGTGTTGTGATCTTTACTGTCACCGATCTCAAACTCGCGGTTGAAGCGGGTCGGGTATATCAACACCTCGTCGATTTGGTCCCACTCCCAATCGGGGAAACCGAAGATTGGGATGATCGCGCTGGCGGCAGCCAGTACCCGTGTTGTTGTGTCAACTTCCACTCTGATGCCGGTGATCCGTTTTTCTCCTAGGAACACCTGGAGATGACGACGGAACCGCCGACGTTGCTCTGGATCGAGGACCCTGAAGAAGATCACCTCTTGCTGTAAAACGGTTTCCCACGCTGGTGGAAATGTTTCGCAGAGGATGGTGTGACGGCGTCGGATCTTGCCCGTCTGCCAGAGATACATTCCGAACGCTGGGACCAGTGCTAGAACCAGCGCGGTGTCGGCTAGTTGCCAAGTGCGGGTCGCCACGAGTACAACCAGTGCGGACACAATAAGCGTCAACGCCGCCAAGACAAGTGCCCAGGCGCGAGTCCGTCGTTTCCAGGCAGTGAATGTCTTGGTGGGACTAGACTGCTCGTCAGTGTCAGCAGACGATGCCAAGCGAAGATTGTTCATCGTTGAGTTACGTGCTCCTATTTGGCCGAGACGATGAACATGTTAGCGTCCATCGTCTTAGCAGTATCCAGAATTCTAATCTTTTTCTGTACGGTTTCATCCGGCTGTAAACATGCGCAAAGACTTCATGTCTGAAGCGCCACATGACATACTTGCTCTCCTCCAAGGAATGGTCTCGTTCGGGTGACTGATGGAGAACACGACATGTCCGATCGCTCTCAGCAGATATTTCGGGATTTGCCGGAAATAACCGAGGCTACTGACACATTGGGGCGAAGCCGGCTGGGTAGAATGACGTGATATCAGGACCTATGCATATTGCGTTCCTCGGTTGCGGCTTAATAACAGGGGTTCACAGTCGTCATTTGAAGGCTCTGAGAGATGACTTCCTGTTGAGTTACGCCAGTCGTACTGCCTCAAAATCAGAAGCTTATTGTCGGCGTTACTTTGGCGCAGGAAGCTACGATAGCTACAGCAAGGCCATTGAGGATCCTTCGGTTGATGCGGTGATCATTGCTGTACCACCATGTTTTCATTTAGAGCTCACCCTCGAAGCACTGTCAGCTGGTAAACATGTACTAGTCGAGAAACCGGCCTACCTGCGGATAAAGGACTATCTCGAGGTTGTGGCCGCACGCGACCGGGCAGGATGTGTGGTAGTGGTAGGTGAGAACGACCACTATAAGCCGTTAGCAGTCTGTCTGAGGCGATTGTTACGGGAGGGTGTAATTGGCGAGATGGTCTTTGCGAACTTTACGACTCTCGCTAAGCGTTTAAAGACTGCCGATGATTGGCGAAATGATGTTACGGTCGCTGGTGGTGATGCCTTCTTTGAGGAAGGGATTCACTGGTTACACCTAGCTAACAGTCTCGGTCCCATGATTACTGAAGCACGGGGATATCAACCCACTGCCTCACAAGCCGGCATCGATAAACGCGACAAGAGTATGATGGTTGCTTTCCGGTACGACAATGGAGCTGTAGGCGCGCTTTTTTATTCGCGTGAGATCCCATCGTTGTTTCGAGGTTTGCGAGTGTCGAAGTTGTTTGGACGTTCCGGGATTATCTCGTTCGAATCCAATGGTGTTGCAGTGTTGGTGAGAGGCACTGGAGTGCCGAGGCTGGTTCTACCAGGATTCGAAGACATTCGTGGCTATCGGGCAATGTATCGAGACTTCCTTGGGGCGGTCCGTAATAACCGCACGCCTGAAATGAGTCTTGAAACAGCAATTGCTGACCAGCGACTCATGGATCAGGTCTACGCCACGACTGGGCTGTCTGGCAGTGTAGTTAGTGCGACACCGTAGCTGTTATTTCTACAGATGCCAACCTGGCGTTACGACATCATCATTATCGGTAGTGGTGCAGGAGGGGGAACTTTGGCGCATGCTCTCGCCGACACCTCGGCGGAGATACTCATCCTTGAGCGCGGTGATTTCATACCGCAAGAGGACGAAAACTGGAGTCCCAAAGCGGTTTGGAAGGACCTGCGTTACCGGACCAAAGACACTTGGCTTGATAGTTCTGGCAAGGCGTTTTTACCGTACACTCATTACTGTGTTGGAGGTAACACGAAGTTTTGGGGAAGTGTGCTCTATCGGTTACGCCGAGAGGATTTTGGAGAGATCGAGCAAGCAGATGGAGTGTCACCAGCTTGGCCGATCGACTACCAGACGTTGGAGCCGTATTACGAACGAGCCGAGAAGCTGTATCAGGTTCGTGGTGAGAATGGTATGGACCCAACTGAGGCTACGAGGGGGCCGTTTCCGCACCCGGCAGTTCCACACGATGAGGGAATGGTCAAGTGTGTGACCCAGCTTCGGCAGCAAGGGCTCCATCCGTCGTCACTGCCACTTGGACTACGCAGTCCTGGATCCCAGAATGGGTGCATCTTGTGCAACACCTGCAACTCGTTTCCTTGTCTTCGTCATGCAAAGTGCGAGGCTGAAGTCTGCTGTGTACAGCCTGCACTTGAACAGCCAAACGTTACGTTGTGGACAGATGCTCATGCTCAGCGTCTGCTAATGGAACCATCAGGGTCTCGAGTTGAAGCGGTTGAGGTGAGGTGCCAGGGTGAAACACGGCGCGTGGAGGCTCCGCTCGTTCTAGTGTCCTGTGGCGCAGTGAACTCAGCGGCGCTCCTTTTACGGTCAGCCAACGATCGGCACCCCAATGGACTGGGTAATTCGTCGGGACTAGTGGGTAGGCGGTACATGGCGCACCTAGCTACTATGATGCAAGGTTTTCATCCGTTTCGGATTAATCACACGATTTTTCAAAAGACAGTTGGGATTAATGATTTCTATCTGCATGGTCCGGAGGGCGGCTATCCGCTTGGGCAGATTCAGTCACAAGGCCGGACCCATGGAGTGATGGCTCAGACCGTGGTGCCGTGGATACCGCTCTGGGCCTATAACGCGTGGGTGGCGCGCGGGATTGATTGGTTAGCCATTTCAGAAGATTTACCAAAGCTAGAGAATCGCGTCACGATCGAAACGAATGGGCAGATCCGCCTACATTACCAACCGAATAATGTGGGAACTCATAACCGGCTTGTTCGAGAGATGAAGAGGATACTTCGGCGGCTCGGATGCTGGTTTGTAATCGCCTACTCTCACAAGGAACAAAACACGACTCATCAGTGTGGGACTTTATGTTTTGGCATTGACCCGAGGAAATCTGTTCTTAACCCGTACTGCCGGTCCCATGACATTGAAAATTTATTTATTGTTGATGCATCATTCTTTCCATCATCGGCTGCCGTCAATCCCGGCCTAACCATTGTGGCGCAGGCACTAAGGGTGGCCGATCACATCAAGACGACGGTGCTGGGCTTGAGAATCGAGAAATCAACAGATGGGATGTAGAAGTAAACGAGCAATCTGAGTTTGAGGTTGAATAGTGTCTCACTTCAGAAGCACTAACCGGTAACTTAAGCTAACGTACTTAAGAGGCCTTTAGTCAACTAGGAGATGTGTCGTGCGCGTTAGATCGTTCAGTCACTGTGGCATTACGGTTTCAGATTTCAATAAAGCTGTTCGCTTTTACTGGGACGTGTTCCGATGTCCGCTTGTGGGTGTAGCTGATACGCCATCAGACCGCGTTCGTGATTTCTTCGGCGTAGATGTTGATCGGCCGACCTGTAAGATCGGTTGGATCCGTGTCCCAGGTGGCGCTGTGCTTGAGATCTTTGAGTTTCAGCCAAATCAATCACCAACTGACATTTTGTGGAATCGAGTGGGGCTGACTCACATTTCATTCAATGTTAGAAACATACAGAAGTGGTACGACTACCTAGTGAGAAAGGGAGTCGAGTGTGTTAGTCAACCCGAACGTTCGCCTCGAGGTCATACTTTCTTTTTCGTGAAAGATTTTGACGGAAATCTCATTGAACTCATGGATCTCGGATACATGTATTACGTGCTTGACTGGCTGGGTCCCCTTGGTGGCTGGCTGTTCAGGCGGGGGATGTATCGGCAGTACTACGGACCACCGGAGAGTTAATCTGTTTTGCAGCCTGACTCCCAACCCGCCAAGGAGGTTCTTTGTTACCAGAAGTTTTTGGGTTCGAAATAGAGGTTTTCAATCTATAATTCACTAGTTTTCACCGTTTGAATATTTAGATTGGAATGCCTTAGGGGGCGAAACCGCTGTTTTGAGGGGGGCTTGATGTCTGATCGACGTCGAATGAGGTTTGGAGTGGTGTTCGGTATCGGGGCCATGTGTCTAATGTTTACTGCTGTAGCTTGCTCTGAACCTGAGGTCGAGCCGGTGGAGGAAACGACTGCAGCTACATCGGCCCAGGTAGGGGCTGGCGGCTCAGATACTGAGCCTGTCAATGATCGTCCAAATCCATACGAAACGATTGAAGATTACTTCACGTTACCTGAAGGCCGAACCTGGGGCGCGACGAGTGCAGTCGACGTCGATATCGATGGGACATCGATCTGGGTAGGCGAACGGTGTGGTGCAAATGGTTGTGCCGATTCTGATTTGCCTGTCGTCCTTAAGTTTGACGCTGATGGCAATGTCGTGACGAGTTTCGGTGGCGGAATGTTCATCTTCCCGCATGGTATTCATGTGGATGCTGACGGTAATGTGTGGATAACGGATGCGCAGGGTCCGAATGGTGAGGATCCGAATCGGGACGGCAAAGGACACGCAGTTTACAAATTCAGTCCAGAGGGTGAGATTTTACTGACACTCGGCACTCCTGGTGAGGCTGGTGATGGGACTGGCGGTCTACTGAATACGCCTAATGATGTGATCACGGCGCCTGATGGTTCAATCTTTGTAGGCGATGGACATGGAGGACAGAGTCCAAATGCACCGCCGGAGACCGTCGCTCGCGTCGTGAAATTCGATAGCGAGGGTAACTACCTCATGCATTGGGGAGGACTCGGTTCTGAGCCCGGCCAGTTTCGGACGCCACACGGGCTGGCATTTGATTCCGAGGGGCGGCTATTCGTAGCTGACAGAGGGAATGTGCGCATTCAGATCTTTGACCAAGAAGGTAATTTTCTGGATGAGTGGTATCAGTTTGGCCGTCTGAGCGGCATTTATATTAATCAGGACGACATGTTGTTCGGTGCTGATTCGGAATCCAGCGATCGCAGTAACCCGGGTTGGGCACGGGGTATCCGGATCGGAAGTGCACAAACCGGTGAGGTTGCCTACTTTATTCCTGATCCTGAGCTGGAACCCGGGGGTACCTCGGCAGCTGAAGGCGTAGTGGTCGACGCTGCGGGTAACGTGTATGGAGCCGAGGTTGGTCCTCGGGCGCTAAAAAAATACACCATGCAGTAGTGCTCTGACTAAGCCTATTTCGTGCGCGCATCTCAGGAAGGACTGCGAGAGGTGGTCGGTTGCTGGCTCGGGAGGGAAGTCTAAGGCCATCATTTGATGCCCTGCGGGTTGAGGATGGCTGCTGTGTAATATTGATTTGGTTTCTGCGGAAACGGCGGTTTCTGGTAAGGCCCCGTGGCGATGGGCTACGGTGGCCGTGTGTAGTGCACGATTCTAAGGTTCCGAGGAGGATCATATGTCACTCTCACGTCGCGCGTTTGTTCGCCGGCTCGGCATGGGTAGCGCTGGGATTGCATCGGCGTCGTTCATCATTGGTCATGGGCGCGAGGAGTTGGTCGCGCTTGGGTTCGAGGATTTTGAACTCGAGGACGCCATGCAGCGGCAGCGTGCGGCAGTTCCTCCGGATGCAATCAAGCTGAGTAGCAACGAAAATCTTCGCGGACCCAGTCCTAAGGTCCTTGAAGTGCTGAGGCAGCATCCCTCAACAGCCTTGGGTTATGGCTATCCGGTACCGAGTAGTCGTGCGTTCACCCAGGCACTTGCAACAGCGCACAATGTGGAGCCGCAGCACGTGATTACAGCTACCGGTTCTGGTGCCATTCTTCGAGCAGCGCAAAACGCCTATGTGACTGATTCAAGGCCGCTTGTGTCTGGGGATCCGTCCTATATGCGAGGTGCCGAGCGATCTATTTCGGTGAACTCAGACCTATATCTCGACCTCGATGCGATGGTTGACGCTTCCAACGGTGCCGGGCTCGTGTTTCTTTGCAACCCGAATAATCCAACGTCAACGATCCACCCGCTGTCTGATATCGAGACTGCGGTGCGTGCGATCAAGCGGAGATCGCCTAATACGGCCGTCCTGATTGACGAGGCGTATATCCACTACGCAACGGCTCCGGGTGTCGGTTCTGGTGATCAACTGTCAGTAGAGTTACCAGACGTGTTTATGACACGCACGTTTTCGAAGGCGTTTGGTATGGCTGGCATGCGTATGGGATATGGAATTGGTCAGCCTGAGACTCTCCAAAAGTTACGCCAGGCATGGGGCCTTGGGAGCATCAACGAACTTCAGAGCGTGGCCGGGATTGCTGCGATCGAGGACACGGCCCACATGGAGTGGGAGCGTGAAGAAAATCGGCGGGTTCGGGAATGGACGCTGTCACAGTTCGAGGAGATCGGCTTTGGCGGACCCGCGTCGCAGACAAACTTCATCTTTGTGGAACTTGGGCGTCCTGCGTCAGAGTTCCGTGATGCATGCCGGGCGAATGGCATCTTGGTGGGGCGAGATTTTCCTCCGATGGAGCAAACGCACGCACGTATCTCGTTGGGAAGGATGGAGGATATGCAACGGGCGATGGAGGTTTTCAAGAAGGTGTTGGAAACCTAGTTGTTGCTTATTAGGGTCTACGAACCACAACAGGGCCGGACGCCGCGTGAGTTGCGGCGTCCGGCTTTGTTATTTGTTTCTACTGACTGTTAAGTAATCTATAACATCTTCACAATGGGCTTTTACTCCACGATATTTCTAAGAAGTCCTTCTATACGAATCATCGGCATCTTGGTGCTTCTAGGGGTCTTTGTGGAACTGGTCTGTGCTCAAGACTCCAGTGATCCTCCTGGCCCGTTAGAACACATTGGGGTGATTGAGCATCAGCCGGTTAACGAAATTAGTGGTATTGCTAAGAGTTCGACTTACGACAATGTGTATTGGGTCCACAACGACAGTGGCGGAGGGGCGCGACTTTTTGCTGTTGATAGTAGTGGTCAGGTGATTATTCCGGATTTCATGACTGACCGATTTCGTGTTGGCCGGGAATCTGTTATTGATGGACCCCCGCTGTGGCCGGGCACTCAGATTCTGTTGTCTGAGAATGTGGATTGGGAGGACATCGCTCTTGCTGATGGGTACTTATTTATAGGCGACATGGGTAACAACAGCAATGCCCGGCGCGATTTGGGAGTGTATGTTGTTGAGGAACCTAACCCGAGAGCTGTTCCCGCGACGCGAAGCTTGAGGTTTTTGCCGGTAGAGTATCCTGAACAGGAGTTCTTTCCAGGCCGAAAGTGGCACTTTGATTCGGAAGCACTTTTTGTCTTCGAAGAGAAACTCTATTTTCTTACCAAACACCGTGTGGCAGGAGAGATGGCTGCTGCGAAGGCTGGCACCAATCTTTACCGCCTCGATTCCAATTACACCGACCGGAAGAACGTGCTAACACTCGTGGGCTCGAGAACCGACATCGTCTGGCCAACAGCCGCCAGCCTATCCCCAGATGGAAATTTGCTTGCAATTCTGACACTAGACGCCCTTTGGCTGTTCTCAAGACCGCCGGTGGGGGATGACTGGTTGTCAGGTAAACTTCGACAGATTCCGCTCCCGAGGGACCGCACACAGCAGGTGGAAGCGGTCTGTTGGGATGATTCGAAAACGCTTCGTATCGCAAACGAACAGCGTGACTTATTTAGTGTTGACCTGACAATGGATCATTCGCCGCTTCGAGGCGATTCGAAATCTTAAAGAGTATCTTGACAGTACTGCAGTTCCAGAGGTAGAAAGCAGATCCTTGGTTCATGCGTTAAGCGTAAAGGAGTGTTATGCGACTCGTTCCTATATTGGTCATGATCACGCTTTTCAGCCCGGTCCCGCTCACGGCGCAAACGAGTGCCGAACCGTTCAAGCTTGGCACGTTCGAAATTGATGGTAATCAGAAGGTAGGTATCGTTCTTCGGGACAGCTTAATCATTGAGCTCGATGCTGCAAATCGAGTGCTTGAAAATGGCTTGTCGTATCCGATGATTCCGATGCCTGCCGACATGCTTGAACTCATTGGTCGGTATGAATACGGCATGAAGACTAGGATTTATGAGATTGTGACTCATCTGGTTGAAAACAACCACCTAGGGGATGGGCGGCCTGATTATGTCTACGAAGTTGGCGATGTTAGAACTCTCGCTCCGATTAACCTTCCAGGAAAGATTATGAACGCGGCGGTCAATTTCTACAGCCATGTTAACGAGTCTGGCACACCTGAGGAACGCACAGAGGCTCGACGGCTACGGCGCGAAGAGCGAGGCGTGCCCTACTTGTTCTTGAAGCCGACGCGTGGTGTGGTTGTCGGTAACGGTCAGCCGATTGTCCTTCCTTACGGCCGTGATCGAATTGATTGGGAAGTTGAGCTTGCGGCAGTGATCGGAAGGACAGCGAAGTACGTTTCGGCCACCGAGGCTCCGAACTACATTTTTGGCTACACGGTTAGCATGGACATTTCTGACCGTGGTGGCCGTCCTCCAGGTGGTAATGCGACCCGATCCGACTGGTTTGTTGGAAAGGGACACGATACTTTCGCGCCGATGGGACCATGGATCGTGCCGAAGGAGTTCTATGGTGATCCGATGGAGAAGCTTCGACAGACTTTACGTGTTGGTGATGAGCAGATGCAGGAAGCGACTGCCGGTGACATGATTCATTCGCTCTGGGAACTGGTTGAATATGGTTCCTCGATCGTTACGCTCTACCCGGGCGACGTTATCAACAACGGGACGTCAGGTGGTACAGGTGTCGGTACGGCTGTTCGTGGCGAACAGCGATTTCTTCAACCCGGTGAAGAGATCGTAGCGACGATTGACGGCATTGGCACTTTGACGATGCCCGTCGTGTCCGAAGAGTCTCCGGCCGGAGGTACTGGTGCCCGTCTTCCGCCGGTTAGTAGCTATCGGCGTTGAATAGAGCAAATCCCGGTTGCTCAGTTAATCTGAAAACGAAGTTAATCATGCGTCAGTGTCTGTTTGCTTTGATGGCAGTGCTCATCTTGGTGCCGTCCCTCGCATCGTCGCAAGCCCTAGAAATTGCAGTGGAGCGAGATCTTATCTATGGACGTGTTGAGGGGGCAGCCTTGCTGGCCGACATCGGCTATCCCGATGGGCAGAACGGGTTACCTGCGATCATCTATGTCCATGGTGGTCGGTGGCGAGCAGGTTCACGCACCGGACGAAACGCTCTTGATGTTGAGCAGTGGGCTGGGTTCGGCTATTTTGCGATGACGATTGACTATCGGCTGGTGGGAGGCTCACCCGCACCAGCTCCTTACCTTGATTTGTTGTGTGCGATTCGATGGGTGCACGCGCACGCTGACGAATATGGGATCGACTCAGATAATGTGTATTTGATTGGTAATTCTGCAGGTGGGCACTTGGTCGCGTTAGCAGCAACGCTCGGCGAGGGGTCGTTTGATCGGGTGGGTGGATGGAGTGATGCTCGGAGTGACATTCGCGGCGTGATCAGTGCAGCTGGACCTTACGAGCTAAACACTCTGTCCTGGGGGGATTTATGGACACCGGCCGGGGGCGACGTCCACGCTGCTAGACGCCTTGCTTCACCGATTCACCAGATCACCGAGAACACTAAACCCATCTTGATTATCCATTCAGACGATGATCAATCTGTCCCGATACAGCAAGCCGTTCAGATGGCAGATGCCCTCAAGGCTAAGAATGTTCGCCACGAGTTTGTGCACTATGTGGATCGCGGCCATATGGCGATCACTGACGAAGTGATTACAGAAACGAGGGACTTCATCAAGGCGATCGGTGGGACGTAATTCCGGGATACGTTGTGAAGGCCATGTACGTTCGTGAAGGAAATGGGTGTAGGCGGTTAGACGATCGCCTTGGACAGACGTGTTAGCGTTTCGGCCAATTCCTGAATCCGATCGTCTACTTGGCTGTCGCTGACCCTCCCTTCGGTGAATGCTTCCTTCGTCGCATAAACGAATCGTGGGATCACTAGGCAGCGAAAATCCAGCATCAAGCTATTTGCTAGACTCATAACCGACATGTAGCTTCCACTGCCACCAGCGGCGCACAGGAATCCGACAACTTTATTCATCCAAGCTTGGCCTGTTAACTCAACCAGGTTCTTAGTGGCGGCACTCGCGTCGTAGTTGTACACAGGGGTTCCGATGAGCACGCCCTGGGCATTTCGGATAAGTGTGTCAAGTTTAGCTACATGCTCCGCGTCGCAACTGTTGTTCCCGTCGCAGAGCGGGAGCGGATGGTCAACTAGGTCGATAAGTTCGGCTTCGTGTCCGGCAGTCGTCAGGCGTTCGTACGCTCGTCGGGCGAGAATGCGCGATCTACTGGCGGGCCGAAGGCTACAACTGACGACAAGATACATATGTTTGTTTGAAGCTCTGAGCCAAGATTCTGACCACGCCTCTTGTCGATCGTATCACGGTGCTAGTATGCCCTAAGGTTTCTTATGGTCATATACGGTAGTTGAAATTATTTACAGTTTCTAGGTCTGTACTCAAGAACTCTCAGAGAGATCGGATTTTCAAAGAATGATTATTTGTGGATCGGTCGAGCCTCTTAGGTATTTCTGCTAGGAGCCGAAGCTATCTTTTTTTGCCTCACCGTTTAACTGTGTTTGAGCCCACTACTACAGTAGGATCCGGACATACTTTTGGTAAGTATCAGATTGCGCTCGTGGTGGCTCTACCAACAGCTTGGGGGTGTGCATGAAACGGCGATTCGTGTGTGTCTATTTGTTGGCATTTCTAATGGTTCTGCCTGTTACCACGACTGGACAGGAGATTGGGCCAGAAAACGGTTCTCTTGTGATAGTTGGTGGGGGACGGCTCGACTCAGAGATCCTTGAGCGTTTTCTAGACCTAGCTGGTGGCGCTGATGCGCCAATCGTTGTCATCCCCACAGCCGGTGGAGGTCAGCACTACGACCAGTATTATCCCGGCCTGCGCCTCTTTAAGGCAGCGGGTGCAACGAATTTAACAGTAATTCATACGACGGATTCAGCTGTCGCAGATACCGTGGCGTTCGTGCAGCCGCTCCTCGAAGCTAGAGGTGTATGGTTTCCAGGAGGTCGTCAGTGGCGGCTGGCGGATGCTTACTTAGGCACGAAGGTACACGGACGAACTTTGGGCGCTTTTGGGCCGTGGAGGAGTCATTGGTGGTTCGTCAGCCGGCGCCACGATTCAGGGGTCCTACCTGGCGAGAGGTGATACCGCGACGAACACAGTCATGATGGGGGATCACGAGGTCGGTTTGGGTTTTCTTCGTAACGTCGCTATTGATCAGCATTTACTCAGACGTAATAGGCAGTTTGACCTGCTCGAAGTGATTACGGCACATCCAGAGTTGCTTGGGATCGGTCTTGACGAGAACACCGCCATCATCGTACAGGGTGACGAGTTTGAGGTGATCGGCGCGAGCTATGTGGTGGTTTATGCCGCGGAACGTCAACTCGACTCGGGTGGTCAGTTCTACTTCCTGGCGCCAGGTGATCGATACAACTTGAAGGCTCGTGAAGCAACCCGGCCGCGACAGTCGGCGTCGCCAATCGATAGGGTGGTTAAGGAGCCGTGGACACCGCGTAGATAGGGTCCTACCAAGCGCTGGCCAGGACCTTTTTTAAAGGAAAATACACAGAGGGCTACTAGATTATAGAAGCCCCAAGTCTAGACATTACTGCCTGTAATCTAAAGTAGAGCTCACATTCCCGGCGGGACGAACCGCCCGTCGGCTGCTGTCCAGCCACCGTCGACGAAAAGCACTGTACCAGTTACGTAGCTAGACGCGTCGGAGGCCAAGAAGATTGAAGGACCGACCATTTCGTTGGGTAACGCCCAACGTTGAAGGACGCTCTTTGAGGCGTAGGCAGCATACCAATCATCGTTGGCCTTTATGGGCACAGTGAGTGGGGTTTCAACGATTCCCGGAGCGATCGCATTAACCCTTATCCCGGAGGGACCCAGTTCGGTAGCCGCAGCGCGCGCTAGTTGCACGATGCCGGCCTTAGTCGCTGCGTAGACCGACTGTCCAGGCTCGACCACCTGCGATCGGATCGACGAAAAAAGAATGATGCTACCACCCCCATGCACCGTCATCGGTTTGGCTGCGGCGCGGAGCACGTTGAAGCTCCCCTTCAAATTGAGTCCGATTACAGCGTCAAACTCCTCAGAGGTGTAGTTAAGCAGTGACTTACGCACGTTAATACTAGGAGTACAGATCACAATGTCGAGATGGTTGTGTTCCTCAACGATGCGATGAAAAGTTGCGTCCACGGCCTCGGCGTCAGTGATATCCAGCGCTGAAGCATTGGTGGTCAGTCCCTCTTGTCGTGCTGTCTCTGCTACCTTGGCTGCACCTTCGCCGTTAATATCGAGACAATGCACCACTGCTCCGTGCCGAGCGCATCCCATTGCCACGGCTTCACCGATGCCCGAGGCGGCCCCGACTATGGCAGCGACTTTTCCTTCGAGTCCAAACATTCGCATGCCTCGTTTCACCTCTCTCTCCCTTCTGGTCTCATCGAAATCCTCGCTGCCCCCACAAGTCCGGCCGTAGTTACTGACACGATGAGTCCAACCATAGCTGGTGTAACTATCTGGACAGTTGCAGCGAGGTGGGTAACAAGGACTGCAGTTACACCAGTTATGATAGCCGCCAGGATCTCAGGCGTTCTTGTCCAGCGCAAATAGAGTCCAGCTATGATTGGGACGAATAGACTGACACTCAGTAGTGTGTAAAAGATGGTCATCACATCGATGACCGATTCGGCTACCACGCTTAACGCAACACCCAACGCACCACCTCCGGCAGCTGCGAGTCTAGCAACGCGTAGAACCGTCACATCATCGGCTCTTGGTGATAGGTAACGACGATAGAGGTCCTGGCTGAGTGAGGTGGCCAGCATGAAGAGAATGGCATCTGCCGAACTTACCTCGGCCGAAAACAGCGCGACAAGTCCGAGGCTGCCCACGACCGGCGGTACCGATTCCATGAGGAGAGTTGGAAGCGCGAGGTCTGGATTTTCGAGCCCGGGATGTGCTGAAAGCGCCACTAGGCCAAGTATTGGTGGAATGGCCGCGAATAGTAGTAGAGCAACGGCGTTTGCACCCACCCCAACTCGCACCGCGCGATCATCGGTAGCGCTGTAAACCTTCTGTAGTAAGCCTGGAGATACGATGAAGGCAGGCACTAGCATCGGAATCAATATCCAGCCGCTGTTGGGGCCGTTTGAGAAGTTCCCGTAGTCGCGATCGGCAACGCTAATGACTACGTCCCACCCGCCGACCGAATCCACGGATAGTGGCAGGGCCAAAGCGAAGCCAAGTAGCAGGACGATTAACTGAATTAGGTTAACGCGGGCCGAGGAAGCAATACCGCCTGCGGAAAAGTAGATTGTCATGACGATCCCGCTAAGAAGACAGCCCGCGGATTTCGGTAGGCCGATTGCCGCGTTTAGTACCCATGCCAGTGCAATGAGCTGGCCAGCTAGGATGGCAATCGTGCCGAACCACAGTAGTACAGTGATCAGCGCACGTACGCTGTGCCCATATCGGTACTCTAAAAAATCACCGACCGTCCGCAGATCGTGGCGTGCCGCAACCGCGCGAATTCTAGGTCCTATCCAGAGGGCGAGCACAATGGAGCCGAACCCGGCTGACCCTACCCACCACCAGGCACTCAAGCCTGAAGTGTAACCAAGACCTGTCGCACCAACAGTAGAACCAGCACCGATATTCGCAGCTAGCATTGTTGAGAAGAGAAGGCCTGCACCAAGTTTTCGCCCAGCAACAAAAAAGTCACGGGTGCTTCTGACCCTGCGGGAATACCAGAGTCCCGCGACGACGAGGCCGGAAGCGTACACGAGTAGGATCGGAAGGTGGAGATTCACTAGTGCGTACTGTCGAGATCACGAGCGGCCGGATATCCTGCTACGCCGGTTGCCTGCGTAGCTGCACGAACAATCGCCTTTGCCATGACGTCCGCAGCTAGAGCACCGATAGTTGTTAGACTGATCGTGCTGTCGAAGGTGCCAGTCGCCATTGCGAAGATCGTGTCGCCATCAAACGGCGTGTGCACCGGCACGATTGCTCTGGCGTAACCGTCGTGGGCCATCTGCGCCATTTTCGTAGCTTGCGATTTGGTGAGGATGGCATTGGTTGCGACGATACCGATAGTCGTATTCTCGCCGGTAGAAGCGTCGGTTACCTCACCAGTTCGAAGCAGTACCCTGGCGTCGGCGAGTTCCAGTCCATTTTCGGTTCGAACGCCCGCGATCACTCGACCCGTTGCCGGATTGATGATGTCGCCTACGGCATTGACCGCGACTAACGCTGCCACCGTGAGGCCGCTTTGCAGTTTGATCGAGGCAGTACCGATACCAGCTTTCATCGCACGTTCAGGCCCTCGGAATTTACCGATGGTCGCGCCAGCACCAGCACCCACGTTTCCTTCTTCGATCACACCTGAGCTCGCCGCCATCGCAGCGCGATAACCACATTCCGCTGTTGGCCGAATTTCTGGCGGGCTTCCAAATCCGAGATCCATCAGGATCGCGGCCGGCACAATTGGTATATGTGCGGTACGGGTTTGGAAGCCGATGCCGCGTTCTTCAAGGTACCGTACGACCCCTGTGGCAGTATCGAGACCGAAGGCACTACCCCCGGAGAGTACGATCCCGTGCACTTTCTGTATCGTATTGACTGGGTCAAGGAGAGCAACCTCCCGGGTGCCGGGTGCTCCTCCTCTTACATCTACACCTGTAACGGCGCCGGCTTCGGTCAATACGACCGTACACCCGGTTGGACGTTCGACCAGTGTGTGGTGACCGACGCGCACCCCTTCTACTATTGTCAAACCAAACCCGACGGATTCAGGCTGTGTGCCAACCATCGTAATTGGCACAGCAAGAAAGGCTGCAAGAACAAACGGAATACTGGCTCGCTTTAGCTGTGTCATCCTGATTATTTCCATCACGCCACCCGTCAGGATGATACTCGATGGGATCGAACTGAGGAAGGTCAGTCCACTGCTACAATGTTCAGTGGGGTCACAGATGGTTCAGTCAACAGAACTCGTGCTCAGGGAAGTTGATGCGGCAGCTGATGAGATCGTCGATTTTGCTGCCGAGTTAATCCGTATTCCGACCGTGAATCCGCCTGGGGAGTTCTATCCTGACTGCGCACAAGCGATAGGGGCGCAGCTCCAGGCTTTCGATTTTGACGTGGAGTACCTGGCTGCGGTGAGTCGCCCGGAACACACGAAAGCCCATCCGAGGATCAACGTGCTTGGCCGCCGTCCCGGACGGGCTGCAAGACCACTGTTGCATTTGAATGGTCATTTCGATGTAGTGCCAGCTGGCGAAGGTTGGACCGTCGATCCCTTTAAGGGTCTTGTCCGCGATGGGTGTCTGTACGGCCGGGGTAGTGCTGACATGAAAGCGGGTTTAGCTGCTGCGATTTACGCAGTAGAAGCCGTGCGGCGTGCTGGGGTGGGTCTGCAGGGTACTGTTGAGGTGAGCGGCACTGTTGATGAAGAGAGCGGGGGGCTAGCTGGTGTGGCGTGGTTGGCTGAACAGGGAAAGCTCGACGCGTCCCTAACCGACTTCGTAATTATTCCCGAACCGTTCGGCGTAGATCGGATATGCCTTGGCCACCGTGGGGTGTATTGGTTCGACGTTGTTACGCATGGCCGTACTGCCCACGGCAGCATGCCGTTTCTCGGTGAGAGTGCAATCGTGTCGATGGGTCGTGTTCTGGATGCTATACGCGACGAACTCGCACCGACGCTAGCACGGCGTGTGACCGCCATGCCTGTTGTCCCAGAGGGTGCTCGTCGGCCTACGATCAATATTAATGGGGTGAGTGGTGGTCAGGTCGGTACTCGGCAACCTACGCCATGTGTTGCTGACCGGTGTACGGCAACGTTCGATCGCCGGTTCCTGCCTGAGGAGAATATCAAGGATGTGCGCGAAGAGGTGATTGCCCTATTGGAACGGGTCGCGGTTAATGAGCCTGGTCTTAGATATGAACTATCGGATCGACTTATCGTTGAACCCGTTCAGACTTCGAAGGACTCACCGCTCGTAACCGCCCTTCAGACATCGGTGGATAAGGTAAACGGTCGGTCGGCCACACTTGTCGCTAGTCCGGGGACTTATGATCACAAGCACGTGGCGCGGCTGGCCAGAGTTGAGCAGTGTGTAGCATACGGACCAGGAAATCTTGAAATTGCCCACCAGCCAGATGAGTGGTGTGCAATTGACGATTTAGTGCAGACCACTAAGGTGATTGCGCTCACGATCGTTCGCTTGATCGGTTGACGGTCAGTCAGAGGGAAAAGGTGGCAGGCTGGTATGGACTAGGTGCGGATCTTGTGGTCCTTGTACACACGGGCTTTGTATTCTTTGTGGTGCTTGGAGGCGTGCTTGTCTTTAGGTGGCCCCGTGTGGCGTGGGCGCACTGGCCGAGTGTCCTTTGGGCTGTTGGGATTGAGTGGCGGGGTGCAGTTTGCCCGTTAACTCCACTAGAGAACTGGCTTCTGAGACAGGCTGGTGGTGCTGGTTATACTGGAGACTTCATTCAGCACTACTTTCTTCCGATGCTCTATCCGGTCGGTCTTACGCGAGAGATTCAGATGATTTTGGGTGCGGCTGCCTTGGGCCTGAACGTTGGGGTCTACACGTGTCTGTGGCACTTTCGGCGATCGCAAAATGTAGGATAATGGGGCGTCCGTCGGTGGACGTTCAGGAACATCCACACTCGGCCAATCGTATGTACATTCAGATGCGCCTCAGTGCTGGTGTGCGCATAGCGCGTTTACTCGTCCTGCCAGTCGTGCTATCCGCAATAGCCTGTGTTGCTGACGGGGTGCCGCGTGGTTCGGAGCCAGCTAACCACGAGGTTGCACCTTCAGTGGAATCACCGCTCGGGACGGCACCAGATAGAGGCCGTCCACGCATTATGGTGCTCGGCGACAGCCTAACAGCTGGTTTGGGATTAGCTGCCGACCAAACGTTTCCAGCACATTTGCAGACGATGTTAGCGGTGGCAGGCCAGCCGCATGAGATTGTCAATGCCGGAGTCTCTGGCGATACAACAGCTGGGGGTCTTCGGCGGCTAGAGTGGTCTCTTGCTGGAAACATCCACGTGCTGATCGTGGCGCTTGGAGCGAATGATGGGATAAGAGGATTGCCTGTGGATGCCATGAAAGCTAATTTGGGTGAGATTATTCGTAGTGCTCAATCTCGTGGTGCGTTGGTGCTTTTGACCGGCATGGAGGCACCGCCCAACATGGGCTTGGCCTACACTGAAGAATTCCGAAGAGCGTTTAGCGAGTTGGCCGAGGAGCACGATGTGGCCTTCGTACCTTTTCTGCTAGATGGTGTGGCTGGTCGGGTCGAACTAAACCAGGGTGACGGAATACATCCCAACCCTGAAGGTGCTGCGAAGATTGCCGACCTGTTGTGGCCAACCCTGGTATCGCTATTGGATAACAGTGCAGTCCAATGATTGAACTTCGGAGTGTGTCGAAGACCGTGAAGAGTGGTGACCAGTCGCTCACCATCTTGCATCCACTGGATCTATTTATCCCATCCGGACAATGTGTGTCGGTCGTTGGCCCTTCGGGGAGTGGGAAATCAACGCTTCTTGGACTTATCGCGGGTCTCGACACTCCGACGACTGGTGAAATCCTCATTGACGGCATCGAAATCACTAACCTCGATGAGGATACGATGGCCGGTCTACGTGGATCCAAGATTGGCTTCGTTTTTCAATTCTTTCATCTAATTCCTTCACTAAGTGCTATTGAGAATATTCTTGTTCCACTCGAAATCTCTGGAGCAACGGGTGCTCGAAAAAAAGCCGAGGGGCTTCTGGAGAACGTAGGGTTGCTCGGGCGAGCTCACCATTATCCGTCGCAGCTGTCAGGTGGAGAGCAGCAGAGGGTTGCCATTGCTCGTGCATTAGCTAATAACCCACCGATTCTGCTTGCTGATGAACCGACGGGTAACCTTGATAGCGAGAATGGTCATCACGTTGTCGAAATATTACTCGATGTGAATCGTCGGCTCGGTACGACAGTTGTACTTGTTACTCACGATAACGAACTTGCCGGGATTTCGGAAATCAACTTAGCAATGCGCGATGGACTGGTCGAGCGTAGTGAAGTTGTTCGGTCGCCCGCGCAGACATCACGGGACGACTGACTCGGTAGTTGAGACCAGTTCACTCTTATGCGCACGCACTTCCAGACATCGATTCGCTTTGTGCTTGGGATGATATTTCGAGAGATCCGTGCATCTTGGGTGCGATTGGCATTCTTTTTCGTTTGTGTGGCAGTTGGCGTCGGAGCGATAGTCGGTGTCCGGTCAATCATTCAGAGCGCACGAGCCACGTTGTTACATGAGTCACGTACGCTGCTTGCAGCTGATGTGCTTGTGCAGAGTCGTGAGCCTTGGACAACGGCGGGACGTAATCTTGTTGAGGCTCAACTCAACACCGTACCCGTGCTGGAGCGCATTGAGTCAATTGAGACTACGACGATGGTGCGTCCAGCCGACCCGGCTAAAGCCGTGGCGAAAATGGTTGAGCTTCGTGGAGTCGAACCTGGCTTCCCATTTTACGGTGAGCTGCAGTTGGTTGGTGGCGTCAAGTTCGTGCCCGAGATGCTCAATAACTACGGGGCACTGGTGCGGCCGGAGCTCCTCGCACAGCTAGACATTGAGGTCGGCGATCAGGTCATCATCGGGAACGACCTCTACGAGATTCGTGGGGTCGTTCTTGCGGAACCAGGTCATCAACTGAGTGCTTTCAGTTTTGGGCCCAGAGTGCTGATTGACCACGACGCCCTCGCGCAGAGTGGTTTACTTGGTTTTGGTAGTCGGGCTCGTTACCAAACCCTTATTCGTATCGATGAAGTGTACATCGACCCACTTGTTGAACAGCTGCGGAACGATTTCGAGGGGACTTACCTCAGAGCGTGGTCGTATCGCAGCACCGAGAACCGTCTTTCTCGTAATTTCAAACGGGCTGAGGATTATCTGAGCTTGATTGGCTTCGTAATCGTTATTCTCGGCGGTATCGGAGTGTGGAGTGTCACGCAGGTCTTTATCCAGCAGAAGCTTCGTAGTATCGCAATCCTGAAGTGCCTTGGGGCGAACACATTGCAGCTGCTCTGCGTCTATATGCTGCAGGTGATCATTCTCGCTTTTGGAGGCAGCCTACTAGGTGTAGGGATTGCCAGGGTGATGCTTATGGCAATGCCGACCAACATTGTTGCCGAGTATGGTGACATTACTTATGGGTTAACTGGTTCGGCGATTGTCCAGGGTATTGGCATAGGGCTACTAGTGTCATTCTTATTTGCCCTGTTACCACTTCTTGATGTCAGACACGTGCGACCGTTACTGTTACTCCGAGAGACGGGCGCCAGACTTACCAAAAGAATTGACTGGTTACGCGTAGTCGCGGGCGGCTTGATTATGGTGGCTCTTGTGATAGTGGCTAGCTGGCAAGCTGATTCGTGGCGGGTTGGTGCTTACGTTAGCGGGGGTTTTGCCAGCGTCACGGTCGCGCTTCATTTTGCCGCCGCTGGGTTGGTGCGTGTGGTTACTCCGCTGAGCCGTGCTACTTGGTTTCCACTTCGGCATGCTGTTATTAGTCTTCGGAGACCAGGCAATCAAACCAGGACGATTCTCCTTGCTGTAGGCCTCGGTAGTTTCTTTCTGATTGGCATCAGGGCACTTCAGGTGAATTTACTGAGGGAATTCGCTGTGGAGATGCGTGAGGATGTACCAGATATGTTTCTGCTCGACATCCAACAGGATCAGGCCGATGGGGTACGAGAGTTCCTAGAGACGAGGTCGTCAGGTGAGACGGCGGCGTTATTGCCAGTGTTACGGGGTCGGATGACCGGCGCTGAAAGTTCGGCGCTCAACCTGGGCGGTGCTGAGGATGTTCGGGGTCGAGGTCCTTTGGGTCGTGAGTACGTCGTTACGTACCGTGATGGACTCGAGGAGAACGAGCGATATCTCGATGGTGGCCCGTGGAGTGATGATTTATCAATCACCGAGGTGTCGATCGAGGAGAGCATTCGGGAACGCTTTGATATTGACGTTGGCGATACGATAAGTTTCGAGGTGCTCGGGCGGGTCGTGCGGGCTAGGGTGGCTAGCGTACGCGAGGTGCAGTGGAGCGACACGCGCCGTGGCGGCTTTATGTTCGTGTTTCGTCCTGATGCCTTTGTAACGGCACCACATTACTATATTGCCATGGTTAGAGGGCCAGATGGCGCAGACGACCGAGGTCGTCTGCAGCGCGATCTCGTTGGACGCTACTCGAACATTTCGATTATTGATGTTCGTGATGTGATGGCCTCAGCCAAGGAGATCATTGGTGGCGTTACGCTGGCGATTTCGGTCATAGGTGCGATCACGGTATTTATGGGAGGCTTGATTTTAGTCGGTTCGGTTGCGATGACTAAGTTTCAACGGTTGTACGAAGCCGCGATCTTTAAAACGCTCGGCGCTAATAGTCGTACGATTGCAATGATGCTAGTGATCGAATATGGAGGGTTGGGAATCTTGGCTGGTATCGTGGGTTCAATCGGGGCGGTGGTGCTAACCTGGTCGCTCAGCCGCTACCTACTCGAGATAGCGTGGTATCCAGCTCTTGCTCAGAACTTAGGTGGCGTCATGGGAACAGCGATCGCTGTTGGTGCGGTCGGTGTCCTTTCAAGTCTTGATGTGCTACGTCGTCGACCGTTAGCGACGTTGCGTGCTGAGTAACTAATAATCATTCGGTGCCAGCTTTCATGCCTTTTTGTTAGGTGTGCTGGCGGTGCGCCATTCAATTCCATACGTTATTCCGTGCTATCATGGGGAGTTATTGCCCTGACTAAATTGGGTGCGCTGGAGGTCGCGGATGAACATATCCCAGTACAAAGATGCGTTGTTGCGAAAACGTGCGGAGATCTTGTCAGAAGTTGGCGCCAAGCCACTCCAAACGACAATGGATAACAATACGCGGCAGGGCGATCTGGCTGACCAGGCCAGTGGCAACAACGAAGTTCATATTCGGTTAAAGCTTAAGCAGACCGACGCAAAGATTCTCCAAGCTATCGAAGAAGCACTCTACCGTATGGAGAAGGGTAATTACGGAGAGTGTTTGGATTGCGGTGAGGCAATTGCGCCAGCGCGATTGAATGCCATTCCGTGGACCCGAATGTGCATTACCTGTAAGGAGAAGCAAGCAAGCTGAGCGATCGACCGATTTTTTCATCTGAGCTTCGTCCGGTAGCGGTTGCCCTTGGTAGTAACATCGGTGACCGGACCTCTCATCTGAAGTATGCCGTAGCTCGGCTTGGCTCGCTCTTAGTCGGCATGCAGGTCTCAACTTTCGTCGAGACTCAGCCGGAAGGCGTGGTGTCCCAGCCGGCGTTTTTGAACGCCGCTGTCGTTGGTCAGAGTGCCGAAGCACCAACTGAGCTTCTGACGGCGCTCATGATGATTGAGAAGGAACGGGCGCGGACCCGCCCGTTCCCCGGCGCACCCCGTACACTCGACCTCGATCTCCTCCTCGTTGGTGACCTAGTCAATTCGTCACCAAGCCTTGAGTTACCGCACCCACGGTTCCGGGAGCGTCGGTTCGTGCTTGAGCCACTCTTAGAGATCGCACCTGATATGGTCGACCCGGTGACCGAGCTGACCGTTACTAAGTTGCTGGAGCGTCTTGACTTACGTACTTGACCGATTGTTGATTTCGATTGGGTGGCGGTTGGACCGGCGCCACTTACTCAAACCGCAGTGATTCAATGGGGTCGAGCTGGGCCGCCTTTCTGGCTGGGTAAAAACCGAAGAAGATGCCGGTAATAGCGGCGAAGCCGAATGCCACAATCACTGCGTCGAGAGAGACAGTCGTTGGCCACTCCAGGAACTGCGTGATACCGCGGGAGAGACCGAGGCCAAGGGCAATGCCGATAGCACCGCCAAACAGGCTGAGAACAACTGCCTCAACGAGGAATTGAAAGAGCACGTCTTGACCCTTCGCGCCAACCGCCATTCGAAGGCCGATTTCTCGTGTCCGCTCGGTCACCGATACCAGCATAATGTTCATGATGCCGATGCCACCGACGAGCAGCGACACGCCGGCGATGCTTGCCAGCAGACTGGTCATCGTGCGCGTCGCCTCGCTACGGACGTCGGCCATCTCTTCGAGTGTCCGCACTCGGAAATCGTCCTCGTCCCCGGGGATGAGGTTGTGCTGAACTCTGAGTAGGGCTGAGATTTCGTCTGAGACCGGCACGGTTTGACCGGCCGACATTGCGGACACGGTGATACTTTGAACGTATCGGATGCCGCGAAGCTTCTTTTGAACGGTCGTGAATGGGACGAAGATTGTATCGTCCTGGTCCTCCCCAAACGAGCCTGGCCCCTTCACCGCCATGACCCCGATCACCTTAAATGGCTGCCTGCGGATACGTATTGTTTGCCCCACGGGGTCGGCACCTTCGCCGAATAGCGTGTCACGTACGATTGAGCCGAGTACCGCGACCTTGGCTGAGGCGCTCACGTCACTCGGGGAGAAGAAGGTACCAAACTCCGTCGGCCAGAAGCGTATCAGTGGAAATTCCACGTCTGTTCCTTGAACTCGAGTGGACCAGTTTTGATTCCCCGACACGACTTGAGCACGAATGTTCACACCAGCAGCCACGTATTGCACGCCCTGCACCTGCTCCCGGATCGCTTTAGCGTCGTCAGTTGATAAGGTCGTTGCTGACCCCCATCCGTGGCGGACGCCGCCGGACGAAAAGTTGCCAGCCGACACGCTGATCATGTTTGTGCCTGCTGATGTGATCTGGTCTTCGATCGACTGCTGGGCACCGCTACCCAGTGCCACCATCGTGATGACGGCTGCAACGCCGATGATCAGGCCGAGCATTGTCAAGCTCGTGCGCATCTTATTGCGGCCGAGAGCCTTGAGGCCGATTCTGAGGATCATGAAGAGTGACATGTCAGGTTCCTATAGTGGTTGTCTCACTCGGTTGAGTTGCTGGTTCAACGTCTACGTCCAGCGGTAGCGCTGCCATTTCATCTCGCGCGATCCGCCGCGTTTTGGTTTGATTGTCGGCGACGATTCTTCCATCTCGAAATCCGACGATCCGACTGCCGTATTCGGCGATGGCCTGTTCATGGGTAATGAGTAGTATCGTGATTCCACGGTCAGTGTTCAAAGCCTGGAAGATGTCCATGACTTCGACGCTGGTTCGTGAATCGAGGTTCCCCGTGGGTTCGTCGGCGAGCACGATGGACGGCTCGTTGATAAGTGCCCGCGCGATGGCGACCCGCTGTTGCTGGCCGCCTGACATCTGGTTCGGGTGGTGGTTGGCGCGGTCAGCAAGGCCGACCTCTGTTAACGCGTCCCGAGCGCGCTGTCGTCGCTCAGCGGTCTTCATCCCGTTGCCGCCGTAAAGTAGCGGTAGTTCGACGTTATCGAGCGCCGACGTTCGTGGTAACAGGTTAAAGCCCTGGAAGACGAAGCCGATCTGGCGATTACGGATGACAGCCAATTCGTTCTTCGAGAGCTTCGATACGTCCTTTCCCTCGAGAACATATTCACCGCTCGTTGGCCGGTCGAGACACCCCAGAATGTGCATGAAGGTCGATTTACCAGAGCCCGAAGGGCCGATGACCGACAGGAACTCGCCCGATTCGATATCGATGCTGACGCCGCGTAACGCGCGCACCTCCACTTCACCGAGGCTGTAGGTCTTGACGAGCTTACGTGTCGAAATAATGGGCATTGGTCTGAGGGTCGGTTAGCGTCCAAAGAAGCTGCGACGCTGCGGTATGAGCGGCGAATTGGTCTGACCGGTCGGCCGGGTCAAGGCTCCAGCGGCTAAGGAAATGTTCGTGATCAATTCGGTGCCCGGCGGGATTGCAGGGTCGAGGAGTTCGGTAAACGCGCCGTCCGTGATGCCGAGACGGAGCGCCGTTGGCTTGACGTCACCGCTTGCATAGAGCCACACCTGACCGCGCGTTACCGTCTCTGGTAGAGGGCCAAACAGCGCATCGATCGTTGTTGCGCCGCGCTCCGTGGCTGGAATCGTGTCAGTGGCCACCGGCCTAGGGCGGCGGCGACCGCTGACGTTCGCCTGTTCACCGACTCCGCCCTGACTTGGGCGCCCACCAAACTGCTCGCGCATAGTGGTGCGCTCCTCCTCCGACATGTTCTGGAAGCGTTCCATCATCTGACGGCGTCCCTCGGGGCGGCTCCCTTGGCCATCGCTACGGCCGACCTCTGGCTGTTCGGGCACCGGCTGACTAAGCGCCACGAACATGTCGTCAGTTGGTCGAAATCGCAGCGCTGCGTTCGGAATACGCAGGGCATCGTTGCGGCGGGCAATTTCCAGAGTTACTGTGGCGGTCATGCCTGGCTTCAGCCTTAGGTCCGGGTTTGGTACGTCGATCTGCGTCGCGTATGTTACGACGTTCTCCACGACGATTGGTTCCAGTCTGACCTGTGAGACTAGGCCCTCAAATTCCGAGTCTGGATAGGCGTCAACCCGGAACGTCACGACTTGGCCCGGCCTGATCCGGCCTACATCTGATTCGTCGATGTTGGCGTTGACTTTCATTTTTGTCAGGTCAGCCGCGAGCAGAAACAGGATGGGCGCCTGCATGCTTGCAGCAACGGTCTGCCCGACATCGACGCTGCGAGAAATAACGATACCGTCGATGGGCGAAGTAATGATCGTGTGTTCGAGGTTCACATTCGCCTGGTTCAACGAAGCTTCAGCTTGAGTCATCTGCGCTCGTGAGGAACGTAATTGCGCCTCGGCCAATCGGGCTTCGACCTGCGCCGCCTCGAGCTCGCTTGCGGGTATTAGACTACGGGCTGAGAGACCCTCAGCGCGTGCGAGTTTTGTTTCGGCGTCATCGATGGCTATCGTCAGCCGCTCAACATCCGCCTGTGCCCTGATCAGGTTGGCCTTGGATTGTTCCACTTGCGTCTCGAACAACGACGGGTCCAGCCGCGCGATTACCTCATCAGTTCTAACGATTGAGTTGAAATCGGCGTAGAGCTCTTGAATCTTTCCGGAGACTTGGCTACCGACCTGGACCGTGGTCACTGCTTCGAGTGCGCCGGTGGCGCCCACGCTGTCGATGATGTCGCCCGTGGAAACAGTCGCCGTCCGCACTTCGGGCACGATGTCGGGCTGCCGCAAGTAGGTATAAACTCCCGCACTTATGACTACACTGGTCAGCAATAGTAAGGTGAGCGTCCGCTTCATAATGCTAGTTGCCTCCGCCTGACACGATAATGATACTACCTTGGGTTAGCGAGGTCTGCTGGGCCCGATCGAATTCGATCCGGGATTTCTGGTGGTCTAGAATCGTTTGAAGCTCGGCTCGCTGGGCGTCCGCCAAGTCGCGTTGCGCCTGGACAACAAAAAAGTTGGTCGATGCTCCGACTTCAAATTTGCTCTGCTCGGCGTCGAGCTGTTGCCGAGCTAACTCACGAGCGGCGGTGGCCGCTTCGATCCGCCGCAACGAGCTTTGGATTTGCAGCCCGGCATTCGTGACTTCAGTTGCGATTTGCAGCTCCATCTGCTCGATCTGCGCCTGCGTCTGTTTAGCCTGTATCTGGGCGCGGGCGTATGACGCTTCGGCGGCACTCTGGCCGAGTGGGTAGCTGAGTGTCATCGACACGTTCCACGCAGGGAAATCGTTGCCGATGAGCTGGTTCAGCGAGTCTACGTAGCCCCCTGGAAGGACACTGCCGACGTCACCGCCGAGACCGGACCGGACGAATTGGGTGCCGCCCAGGCCCTGCAGGGTATAGGACGCGCGGACGTCCAACGCTGGCAGCGTTGTGTCACGCGCCGCACGTAGGTTGATGTCATTGATGTCTAGCTGACGGCGAGAGCGTGCGATGTCAGTCCGTTGTGCGAGCGCCGCCCGGATCGCCTCCTCAATGTTCACCGGTGAAGCGTCGAAGCGAGGCCGGTCGACAGGCACGACCTCGGCCTCCCATAACAGGTCGTCGGTACCGTTGACCAATAATCGCTTCAGGATGAGCGCCGCTGTGCGCCGCACTTGCAGTGTCTCGGCCAGAACCTGGCGACGTTGCGCAGCTTCGGCCTGGGATTGAATGATGTCGATCGGCGCAAGAGTCCCGAGCTCGACACGAGCTTGGTTATCCGTAATGAGATCCTCCGCCAGTTCGACGAACTGCTCCTGCACGTTGATTGCCTCCGAAGCGATCACGAGATCCCAGTAGGCGCTTCGTACGGCCGCCTCGGTGTTAGTAATCAGTCGCCGCAAGTCGATGTCTGAGAGCTCCCGGGAAAGCTGTGTCACTTGCAGCCGCTGGCGGTTCGAATCGATCTTGAAGCCCCGCAAAAGCGGTTGTGTGTAGATGACATCGACATTCGAACGGTAGCTTGGGTTGAAGCTGGAGAAGATACTGGTTGTTGCGTTTCGGTTGTTACTCCAGGAGGCATCAATTGAGGCGCCACCCCACTTGAGTGCCTTCGTGAGGCCAGCGTTGTAGGTGGCGGTGTCGCTGACAACGCGCTGGCCACCATCTAGTTGGGTTACCGAAGGTTGAGCACGGGAAGTGGTGCCGATGGTCGAATCGAAGGTGGGCGAAAAAGCAGCCTGGGCCGATGCGATGTCGAGGTCGGCAATTTGCGGGTTCAATTGTTGGACGGCGATGTCGAGGTTGTTTTCGAGCGCGCGGCTCACCGCCTCATCGAGGGTCAAGCGGACGGTCCGTGCCGCAGGCGGCGTCTGCTCAGAGGCGGCCTGTTCGACCAATTCAGCAATGCGTGCTTCGAGAGGTTCTTGGGCACCGGACGTTTCGACCACTCCCACCAGCACGAGTACGAACATGACGAGCTTCATTAGTGTTCCTTCCAGGTGGACGTTATCGAGATTAACAATTTCTTGTCCGTCCACCCCATATGGGAGAGATTCTTCAAATTCACTAGGACCGCCAAAGTGAACCCATCATAAGTAGGACGACGGATTGTCCTTTGGGGCCTTCTTGTTCATCGGGAAATCTTCTCGAATCGAGCTCTAATTACGGGTAAGTTGTTCTAAACGAAGAACTACCTGCCCAATAATATTGTTTGGTGTTGAGGCCCCAGCCGTCAAGCCAATGGTAACTTCACCGGTTAGCGGCAGCCATTCCTTAACGGTAACTTCCTGTTTGTCTCGGGACTGCGACAGGTTTGAAAGTGGACCGCTGACTGGCCGGTGATGAATCTCCGCCAATGAGGCTAGAGACTCGGCATCAGCGATGTGATAGGTAGGAAGTTTCGCAGTGCAGATTCTCGCCAAGTTTCTAGTGTTACTGCTGTTATAACCACCGACCACGATCATCAGATCGAGTCGTTCGGAGCCAACAAGGTTCTGCACGGCGTCTTGGCGATCTTGCGTGGCACTACAGATTGTGTCAAAGGCACGGTAGTGAAAGTCGAGTTCAGCCTCCCCGTACCGGTCGATCATGGCCTGACGGCACATTTCACCAATTTCCAGCGATTCCGACATCAGCATTGTCGTTTGATTGGCTAATCCAATTCGCTCTAGGTGTTGATCGGGGTCGAATCCCTTAGAGGCTGTATGCTTGAACTTCTCCAAGAATTTGTGGCGATTCCCTCCAGACCGCGCATAGTCGCAGACAAGTTGTGCCTGGTCGCGGTCCAGGACGACGAGAAACCGTCCATTAGGGTAATTCAGTGATTGGGAGGCAGTTGCCTGAGTTTCCTCATGATGCACCTTTCCATGGATAAGTGCGGTAAAGCCATCTTTGGCGTACCGTTCAACGTTCTTCCAGACGTTGAGTACCGAACCGCAGGTAGTATCAATGAGCGTGCATCCGAACTGATCGTATTTGGCCAATTCGTCAACGGTCACCCCGAAGGCAGGAATAATGATTACAACTTCAGGTCCAAGTGGCTCTCGCGGTTCGTGCGGGTCGCTTAGGAACCGAATGCCAGCGGTCCGCAACTTATCGTTCACGTGTGGGTTGTGAATGATCTCACCGGTAAGATAAACGGTTCTCTTAGGGAACCGCATGCGAGTTTGGTACGCATAGTCAACTGCGCGATCAACACCGTAGCAAAATCCAAATTCCTTCGCGAGGCGGACTGTGAGTCGGCCTCGTGTTCTCTGGAATCCATGGCTAATAATTTCATTAACGATTGCACTATCGTAATCCTCAGCGAGCGCTGGGGCGACGGCTTCGTTCAGGTCGAGACCTTTTCTGAAGATCACTGATGGCACGTGAATCTGACCTCGATAGTTACCCTAATCCAGAAGCTTAATTATATTTCACTGAGGGTCACTTCAGGCCAGAACGTGTAGTCGTATTCTGTCGACCAACTAAGGATTATCTTAAATCTTGGACGGTGTGTGTGGAGGGTTGCACCGGTGCCCCTTGTTTTCCCCATTGCGCTTGGGCAAGCTGTTGGAGGCGTATCCCAGTGTAGTAGTGCCGAAGAATCTGATGGAAGGGCTCACCTTGGTCAGCCAAGGCCATGGCGCCAACTTGGCAGAGGCCCACGCCATGGCCGAAACCGGAACCGGTGAAATTAAATTGTTTGCCAACAAGGTCGACGTCGAAGCGTGTGCTACGGACGGTTCTTGGACCGAAACTTGCGGTTATCACTGCACGTAGTTCTTCGCCACGAACCATTGGGGCGAACTCGCCATCGAGAATAACGCGCTCGGCTCGGCCGGCAATATCTCGCTGAACGACTTCAATCCGGCTAAGCTTAGCGCCCACGCGGGTACGGTTATCGCGGTTGAGTGCGTTGCGAAGTTCATCCACTGGGATATCAAATTGCCATTCACGGTGCACATCCTCTGCTGCGTCGATCACGGCGAGTAAATATGGGGGCGTAGGGCCTCCCCAGACGGTTCCGGCATCGCTCGTGTGACCACCACAGTCAGAGTGGAAGAGTGCTTGGATCGGCTGGCTCTCATGAGTGATAACCACGCCTCGCGTCTCAACTGATGCCGCTTTGGCGACAATTTTGAGTCGTGTGGGGTATTGCTGAGGTGAACGATAGACCTGACAGTGGGTCTCTGAGCAAAGGTCGAATTGTTCACTGCGGTGCCGGCCGAGGTTGGCGACGGCATAGGTGCGAGCCAGTACCGCTTGGAGGCGAGCGACGTTTGTCATCGCATTACCTGACAGTCCACCGAGGGCCGCTTCGGCCAGAACCGAACCAACAATGTAGTCCTCAAGTTTAAGCGCGACGACCTGTTTACGGTTTCCATCTGTGATTTGGATGCGAACGACTTGATCCACCAACGGAGGATTAACAGATGGCGGGGTATGGGATGGCAGCATCGGCGTTGATGCGCACCCAGCCACGAGGAGTGCAATGCCGCTCAGACCCAGGGGCCCCACCGACATACGCCAGGGCGGCGAGATTAGAGGTTGTGCGACCATGCTAGTCTTCGTATCGGCTTCTTTCTGGCGAGAGAATAGTGGACAGGTAAATGTGGCGATGTCTGATAGCTAGTTGACTTCGTCGAATTAGCACAGATACGATCACTCGACGTACGTCTACCGTTGTGTTTCTTCTAGAGGTCGAAGTAAGTAGGCCAGTGTGAGTCAGTTTATTCACTTAATCAACCCGTCGCCGAGGACTTCTTTGTAGTGAACCAGGCACAGCCAGTCTGTGGACTTGACGCTCACGGTATTAAGAACCCGTCTGCCGTTCACTGGAATCAAGATTTAGCACTACTCGTTGAGGATGCGGTTCGACGGGGCGAAGGCGTGATCGCTAAATCTGGCCCCCTTGTGTGTACAACAGTGCCCCACACAGGCCGGTCACCGCAGGACAAGTTCATCGTCCGCGAAACGTCTAGTGTTGACAATGTCTCTTGGGGCACGGTGAACCAGTCTTTAGAGCCGGAGTACTTTGACAAGCTATACGAGGATCTAACGATACATCTTGATGGGCGGGAATTATGGGTGCGAGATGGGTATGCGGGAGCGGACCCAGAGTACCGCCTCCCTATTCGTGTTGTGACCGAAACTGCCTGGCATAGCCTGTTCGCGCATCATATGTTCATTCGTGAGGAAGACCCTGCACGCCTTGCTGAGCACATTCCTGAGTTCACTGTTCTAAGTGCTCCGTCATTCACTGCTGTTCCTTCCCGTCACGGAACGAAGTCAGGGACCGTGATAGTCATCCATTTTTCGAAGCGGCTTATATTGATCGCTGGGACCGCCTACGCTGGTGAGATTAAGAAATCGATTTTCACGGTGATGAGCTATCTACTTCCACTGAGGTCGGTTCTTCCGATGCACTGTTCGGCTAATCGAGGTGCTGATGGTGACACGGCGATCTTCTTTGGGTTGTCAGGAACTGGCAAGACAACCCTGTCGAGCGATCTTAACCGTCGCCTAATTGGGGATGACGAACACGGTTGGTCAGGTGACGGCATCTTTAACATTGAGGGTGGTTGCTACGCCAAGCTAATCCGCTTGTCGGCTGAGGCCGAGCCTCAAATCTATGCGACCACCCAGCGGCCCGGCACCCTTCTTGAAAATGTGGTTCTTGATCCAGAAACTCTTCAACTTGATCTTAACGATGATACGCTGACTGAGAACACGCGAGGCGCCTACCAGCTTTCATACATCGACAATTACCTACCTACTGGTCGAGGCGGACACCCGCGGCATCTGGTGATGTTGACGGCTGACGCTTTTGGCGTTGTGCCACCACTGGCTAGGTTGACGTCCTCAGCAGCCATGTACCATTTTCTTTCTGGTTATACCGCGAAGGTTGCAGGTACCGAGGCGGGTGTTGCGGAACCGAGTGCAGTTTTCAGTACATGTTTTGGGGCACCGTTTATGGTGTGGCATCCGACGGTATACGCTAAGCTCCTCGGTGAACGGATCGCGCAATATGGTACGACTGTCTGGTTGGTCAATACGGGCTGGACCGGTGGCGTATACGGCGTTGGTTCCCGGATGCCGATCAGGTATACGCGGGCGATGATCTATGCTGCACTGTCGGGTGCACTTAACGATGTCCAGTATATTGAAGACCCAGTTTTCCACGTGGACGTGCCGACTTGCTGTCCGGGCGTACCCAGAGAGCTCTTAACACCTCGTAATACCTGGGCTAGGCCGGAAGACTATGACTTGCAAGCTGCGAAGTTAGCCGTGATGTTTGGAGACAACTTTAAATCGTTTAGGTCACTCGTCGAACCAGCGGTGGCGGCGGCGGGCCCACAGGTCTAGTCGTGAACCTCTGGTATTTTGGGTGTGGAGATCCCCAGTGCCGACCGAATATGAACCCATAATTGGCCTCGAGATTCACGCTCAACTGTTGACCCGCACAAAGATTTTCTGCGGTTGTAGCACGAAGTTTGGCACACCGCCTAACACGCATGGCTGTCCGGTATGTTTGGGCTTACCGGGGGCCCTTCCCGTTCTAAACCGGAGTGCAGTTGAATTGGGAATCCGGGCAGCGATGGCTCTAGATTGTCAAATCGAACTGGAATCCGTCTTTGCTCGAAAGAACTACTTCTATCCAGATCTACCAAAGGGCTACCAGATATCCCAATACGAACTACCGTTGGCCACTGGCGGTCATTTATCCTTACACGAATCCGGAACGGACGTTGGAATTACGCGCATTCATCTCGAAGAAGACGCTGGCAAGTCTTTACACGAAGGGTTCCCAGATTCTGACCTAAAGTCTCACGTTGACTTCAACCGTAGTGGTGTTCCGCTTATAGAAGTTGTCACGGAGCCTGACATGCGATCAGCGACAGAAGCGAAGAGTTTCTTCACGACCCTTCGGGAAATTCTGGCCTCTTTGGATGTCAATGATGGCAATATGGAAGAGGGTAGCCTTCGATGCGACGCGAATGTTTCAGTTCGTCCCATCGGTCAATTGGCCCTAGGTGTTAAGACTGAGGTGAAGAACCTTAACTCATTCCGATTTCTCGAACGAGCCATTGAGTACGAGATTAGCAGACAGATCGATGTGCTGAAGAGCGGTGGACAAATCACTCAGGAGACGCGTCTCTGGGATACTTCCGCGGATCGTACATTAGTAATGCGCAGCAAAGAGGAGGCCCACGACTACCGCTATTTTCCTGAGCCGGATTTGCCATTGTTACGGATTTCCGAAGATTGGGTGGATGAGGTTCGCCGGTCACTTCCGGAGCTTCCGTCTGCGACACGTGTGCGTCTAGTAGAGAATTATGGGCTGACTACTGAACAGGTTGAGCAGCTCACGCGGGTTAAGCCTCGCCTGGTCACTTATTTCGAAGAGGTCGTGAAGGCTGGCGTTTCACCAATAATCGCGATTAACTGGTGTCTTGGTGAGTTAACACGGAACCTCAATGAACGTCAGGTCGACAAGCTAAAGGTGATCAGCCAGCGGGTGCCGCCGGTCGCTCTAGCGAAGCTTATTAATCTTCTTGAAAGCGGCACGATTAGTGGAACTATCGCTAAGGAAGTGTTTGAGAAGATGTGCGGCACCGGGGAATCCGCTGAGGTGATCGTTGAACGAGATGGGCTAGCACAGATTGACAGCGTGGAGATGCTCTCCGATACCGTAAACGAGATATTGACACAGCATCATGATGCGGTCTCTCAGTACCGGTCAGGTAAGAGTGGTGCAATCGGATTTCTCGTTGGTCAGGTCATGAAGGCCACTCGAGGGAAAGCGAACCCAAAGCTTGTAAATGAATTGCTTCGGAAAGCGATCGAAGGATGAGCCGCTACTTAAATGGGTCTATTAGATCACCGTGGGTACATTAAGTGTGACGGACTTCCTCGATTCAGTTTGGAGAGGTCTGGCCAGTACTTCTCTGACAGCGCAGTTGTAGCGCTCTGTCATTAAATCCTTTAAATTCCTCACGTTTGGCAGCATTATTGTTGTCCGTAGAGAGATCCGTTTGACAGTACTCGACTGTGGATCCTAAACTGATAAAAATGCCGCGAGACTGGCGAGGAGTCACATGGTAGACGGCCTCGGCCTCCGCGCGCACCCACGTGTCATCCCTGCGTCGGTGCGCTCAGAGTTCTACCGGGAAGAGTTCGCCAAACATAGGCGGTGTTTACAGCAGCAGAGAGAATATTTTTCTGAGAGTGCGGTCACGGAAGCTGAAACGGCACTCTCAAGGATCCTCGTGCAACTTGAGTGGCTCTGTTCTCAGGATGAAGCCAACGAGTTGCTTGGTTGTCTGCTTCGGCAGTTCGACAAGGTCACCGGTGTGTCGGCTTTGTCGGATCCGCGTAAGGTCCACTGACAGCCCGCTTTTCGGCTTTTTATCGAGTTCTATTAACTGCGAAAAAGTGGTGTGCCAGCACGCACTGGCGTAGTAGGAGTTTTTGGCCGATTGGCCTTGGACTCTAGCTTCTAGGTGATTATCTTTAAATGACCGATTCCGACGATTTACTCGCACGTATTCGTAGACGTGTCGTTCGTCCGGCAACAGTCCGGGAGCTTGAGCAGGCGCTCCGGTTACCCCGCGACCAACGCCGGTCATTTGAGCGTCGTCTCAAGAAGCTCGTGGCATCTGGCACGTTGGTACGCATTAGGGGAAAACGTTACGGATTACCTGAGAAAATGAACCTTATCGTTGGTCGGGTTCATATAAACCCCCGCGGCTTCGGCTTTCTAACGCCAGAATCGACAAGCGATTTTGATCAAGATATCTACATTGCCGGCACCAATCTTCATCAGGCAATGCACGGCGATCGTGTAGTCGCGCGGATTGAGCGACGGGTTCAACATGAACGAATTGAGGGTCGGATTGTCAGGATTCTCGAGCGGAGAACCACCACGTTGGTAGCCCGTTACGATTCCGACGAGTCTGGCCTTAGCTTCGTCGTGCCGTTTGACCGTCGGATCATTATGGATGTGCACATTCCTTCTACCGACCGAGGTGGTGCGAAACCTGGAGAAATTGTTGTTGTTGAATTAACCCGATGGCCAACCGCAACACGGAACCCAGTCGGCCGAGTCATTGAAGTGCTTGGAGACTTGGATACGCCTGGCGTCGATGTCGAGATCATGTTGCGAAAGCACGGTATTCCAGATGTGCACGGGCCATCGGCTATTCGCGAGGCTGAGCGCCTTGGCGCGAAGGTGCGCGACCGCGATTGCCGAGGCCGGACTGA